>JAYUUR010000135.1:0-5694 GCA_043754475.1 Saprospiraceae bacterium
TGAAATGAAAACTTTCATCAAAACAGGGCAGCCTGCTATTAATTCACTGCTCTGCGATAGTTTTACAAACAGCGAATTATCGGATACAAAATGGCTGGCGTTTAGACAAAATGCCGTTTGTCGCTTGAAAAATGGGCATTTGGAGGGTAAAGACCATTTGATGTTTCGATATTCCGCTGGTACTGAGGGGGGTATTTGGAAAATACATTTGGACAATCCTAACGGGCGCATTATTGCTACTATTCCCTTAAAAATGACAAAAGGTTGGCAAATAGCTGAAACGCCTGTTGAATCCACATCGGGTGTACACGACCTTTATTTTACTTATAGCAATCCTAATTTGAAAAAGCCTGAGCAAAGCGGCGTCACCTTCGATTGGTTTTATTTCACCAATCCTTTTCCTGCAAAGGGTAAAGAAGGCTATGAAAAATATAAAAATACCTTTTGGAATTTGGTTAATGCCAAAGTACCGACTACTCCGATTATGATGGATAATCCAAGCGATATGTATCGTGAAACGCATGTTTTTGAGCGCGGCAATTGGCTTGTGAAAGGCGAAAAAGTGACCCCCTCAGTACCAAAGGCTTTAAATGCAATGCCAAAAGATGCACCGAATAACCGTTTAGGTTTAGCAAAGTGGCTAACAGATAAACAAAATCCCTTGACGGCTCGAACACTGGGTAACCGCTTTTGGGAACAACTTTATGGAACAGGTTTGGTCGAAACGCTTGAAGATCTCGGTACGCAAGGGGCGCAACCCACGCATCGAGAATTACTCGATTACCTCGCTTTACAATTGATGACGGAATATAAATGGAGCATTAAAAAACTCTTGAAAACAATGGTGATGTCCGCCACTTATCAGCAGGATTCCAAAGTGACGGCTCAACTTTTAGAAAAAGACCCGAATAATCGTTTGTATGCTCGAGGCGCTCGTGTACGCCTGTCTGCGGAGCAAGTGCGCGACCAATCCCTTGCTATTTGTGGCGTTTTAAATGAAAAAATGTACGGCAAAAGCGTGATGCCGTGGCAGCCCGAAGGCATTTGGCTCTCTCCTTGGAGTGGTGAATATTGGGTGCAAAGCAAAGGTGAAGAAGCCTATCGCCGTGCCATTTATACCTATTGGAAACGCACCGCGCCATACCCTTCCATGATGACTTTTGATGGGGCTGCGCGCGAGGTTTGCATATCTCGCCGCATCCGAACCAATACGCCTTTACAAGCCCTTGTGACGCTAAATGACTCTGCATATATCGAAATGGCGCGTCTTTTTGCTTATAAAATGGCTGATTCTTTAGGCAATGATGTGAAAAAACAAATTAGTAGCGGATATGAATGGGCGATGTATAAACCTATAAATGCTCAAAAATTAGCTGCCCTCCAAAAGCTTTACGACGAAGCTTTGAGAGCATTTAAAAATAATACCGATAGAAGCTGCGAAATGGTTGGCGGACATGATAAGCGCAATAAACCTGAGACGGCGGCATTGGTGGTGGTGGCTAATGCTATGCTGAATTTAGATGAATTTATTACGAAAAACTGAACGGTTGCCCCCTACCCCCCAAAGGGGGAATACCTGAGGAATACCTGGAAAATAAGAGCTAAAATGCGCCGAAACCATGAAAGAACTCATCAAACGCCATACGGCACTCACTTCTAATGTGGTCGCATTTTGCAGATACCTGCGCACTGAAGGGTTTGCTATCGCTGCGCCTGAAGAAGCCGACGCCCTCAAAAGTATGGAGATTTTAGAGCCTTATGAGTCGCCTGAAACGCTGCGTTTGGCACTCAAAACGGTGCTTTCTCGCTCGCAAGGGCAGGTAGAGCGGTTTGATGAATTGTATGATTATTATTGGAAACAGGTGTCAAAAGCTGTTGATTCAAAAGTAGCCGACCAAGCGCAAAAAAACGGCAAACCTCGTCCTAAAAAAAGCCAAGACCCTGCCTTTCAAACCTTAAAAGATTGGTTGTATGGCGGTAAAAAATCGGAAGAGGAAATTGATTTATACACGTACAGTGCAACGGAGGCTTTGGGTAAAAAAGATTTTTCAAGCCTTACGGATGATGAACTGCGCGAGATATTTGAATTAATACTGATGATTGCCCGCCGCTTGGCTCGGCAACAAAGCAGGCGGTATAAAAAGAATAGAAATGGACTACTCGACCTTCGGCGTACCCTTCGGCAGAATATGCGACGCGGTGGTGAAATGCTTGAAATTATGAGGAAAAAGCGTCAAAAACAGCGCGTTCAACTTGTTTTATTGTGTGATGTCAGTAAGTCAATGGAGTTGTACAGCCGTTTTCTCATACAATTTGCCTACGCTTTTCAACAGGCTTTTAAGCGAATTGAAACCTTTGTTTTTTCAACTTCTCTCGTAAAAATCAGCGAAATACTGAGGGGTAGTCTTCTGACTTCTCATGGCGGAGAATCGTCGTTTCAAAGGATGTTAGAAGAACTTTCTGTAACGGTTCCGAATTGGTCAGGTGGTACGCGGATAGGGGAGAGTTTGAAAGATTTTGTAGATAATTACAGTACTAAATACCTCAATTCTAAAACCATTGTTATCATCATGAGTGATGGTTGGGATACGGGCGATGTGGATATTTTGAGTGAAAATATGGCATTTATTCATAAAAAAGCAGCTAAAATCATCTGGCTGAACCCCTTAGCTGGCAACCCGACTTATGAGCCGAATACTGAGGGGATGAAAGCAGCAATGCCCTACGTTGATGTATTCAGCGCAGGGCATAACGTGGATAGTTTACGGCAATTGAGCCGTTGGTTGTAGCAAATTAATCTCTTTTGCGCGACGCAACGTTGTCTTGCATAGAAATAATCTGAACATTTGAAATAGTGACCACGTCATTTGTCGTCGCATCAATCGGACGACAAACAACTCTAAAATAGTGCATTTGAGTGATGGGCAGCATCTCATAGTTGATACCGGTAGCCTTCGCAATGTCTTGCCAATTGATACCGTCAAGGCTCGCTTGCCATTGCATGGCTGAAAATTCATCGTTGCCTTTTACCTTCATCACCACGTGTTCGCCTTCTTTTACAGACGATTTTCCCTCCACAACTGAGACCGTAATCATTGGTGCAACGGAAATTTCATTAGACGACAGCGTTTGAGCGAAAGCGGCATTTTGAATAAAAGCAACACTTAAAATAATGGTCAGAGTTTTTAAAAAACGCATCATTTGCTTTTTATATAAATTGTTAAAATGAGTTTGAAAGATAATGAGTTGCTAAAAAAAAGTGGATTGGATGATTGAAGTGCGGTACAATATTCAGTTTTTACCCCTAAAAGAGTATAAATTTCGTTAAAAGAAATCTTAACCGATATTTACCCTAAAAAAAGTATGCCAAATTAGCAAATATTCGTCAATTTGTAAAATTCGTGGTTTAATACACCTAAAATCTCTAAATTCGCCCCTTCAAATCCTTAAATCAGTCAAATCGTGATTAAAAATTTCAATAAAATCCTCGAGAATGAGGAAACACTCGATCCTGCCAACCAAGCCGAGTGGCTCGCTATGCGTCAATTAGGACACAATATGGTGGACGAAATGTTCGATTATCTTCAAACGACGCATGAAAGACCCGTTTGGCAGCCCATTACTGAGGGGGTCATCTCTGAGTTTAAAAAACCGCTGCCGACTGAACCACAAGCCGCTGAAAACATACACGCTGAGTTTACAAAAAATATATTGCCTTATAACAAAGGCAATGTCAGTCCGCGCTTTTGGTCGTGGGTAGAAGGTGGAGGTACGCCGCTTGGGATGCTTGCGGATATGCTCGCTTCAGGCATGAATCCGAACGTGACCATTGGCGACCACGCAGCCATGTATGTGGATACGCAAGTGATTGAGTGGAGCAAGGAGATGTTCGGTTTTTCAAAATCGGCAACGGGTATGCTTTTGAGCGGTGGTTCATTAGCGAATATTACGGGTATTATGGTCGCGCGGAATGCTTTTCAAGAGAAAATGCGTAAAAATGGTCTTCAAAATATGGAAAAACCAATGGTTTTATATACGTCTACCGAAACCCATTCATGCGTTCAAAAAGCGGCGGAAGCCTGTGGATTGGGCAGTAATGCCGTTCGTAAAATAGGGGTTGACAGCGACTATCGAATGAAAATAGCGGATTTGAAACAGCAAATAGAAGCGGATAAAGCAGCAGGATTTGCCCCGTTTTGCATCGTCGGCAATGCTGGAACGGTGAATACAGGGGCGATTGATCCATTAGATGAAATACTCGAAATTTGTAAGGCTAAAAACCTTTGGTTTCATGTGGACGGTGCATTTGGGGCGTCTGCAAAATTAGTGGATGAGTACAAAGAGGCTTTGAAAGCCATAGAAGAAGCTGATAGTTTGGCGTTTGATTTTCATAAATGGTTTTATGTCAATTATGAAGTGGGTTGTATTTTAATTAAAAATCCTGAAAAGCACCGCAATGCTTTTGTGATGCAGCCCAAATATTTACTCGCCCACGAGCGTGGTTTGGCGGGTGGTCCTGACCCTGTGACGCATTACGGGATGGAATTGTCTCGCGGTTTCAAAGCCCTCAAAGTATGGATGTCGCTCAAGGAACATGGCATTGAAAAGTACAGCCGTTTGATTCGTCAAAACATCGCACAAGCCTTTTATTTAGAGGATTTGGTTTCAAAAACCCCTCAGTTAGAAATGCTCGCGCCTGTTACCATGAACATCGTTTGCTTTCGTTTTAATCCTCAAAACGTTGAAAGTGAAGCATTAAACACCATCAACAAGGAGATTCTCATGCAATTGCACGAGCAAGGCATCGCCGCACCATCTTATACGATACTCAATGGTTGCTATGCTATCCGTTGTGCCATCACAAATCACCGCAGCCGCAAATCTGATTTTGAAGCCTTAGTGAAAGGCGTTGTGGAAATAGGAGAGGGTTTAATGATGAATGATAAATGATGAATGATGAATTTACTATATTCATCGCTCATCATTCATCATTCATCATTAAATTATAGTCTTCGCTATTATCTATATCTTTTAGTATGGAATGGGTGGGCATTTCAACTAAATATACATGATTTTTATGGGATTGGACGATGGGTTTGCACCCCTCAGTATCTATGAGGTTGAGGATGTCGTTTTCATAAAAAGAAGAAAAAATGGTTGGATTGCCGCGTTTTTCCTTGAAAATGGGCTGCACAATCGCTTTTTCATCTTGTTTTAATACATCTTCAAATTGATCTTTTAAAAATGAATATTCATCCGCAGAGATAAGCGGCATGTCAGAAAGGCAAATCATGTAGTTGATAAAGTTATGAGTTACGAGTTGTGAGTTATGAGATGTAGAGGGCTGTGAATTGTGAAAGGTAGGGTATATATTTTGAGAGGCTTTTACGCCAGCTTGAATGGAAGTAGTCATGCCTTTCTCAAAATCAGGATTTTCGACGATAAAAAATTTACGGCGAAACTTTGTGTTTCGCCGCAAATAATCGTCTAAAACCTTCTTCACTTGTGGCGCTTCATGACCTATGACAATCAGCACTACCTCAATATTCGACGATAAAATATTGTCAAGGGTTGTTTCCAACACCGTTTTTTCGCCAAAAGGTAACAACAATTTGTTCACTTCACCCATTCGCCGCGATAATCCGGCTGCTAAAACAATAGCTGTCACCATTTTTTTTTATTGTTTTTGTCATT
>JAYUUR010000136.1:0-17086 GCA_043754475.1 Saprospiraceae bacterium
CCATGACACGGAGTGTCAAAATGTTTATAATAATGCGGATTCTAAGTTTTTTACCTTGATACGTAGTATCATAATGTGCTTTTTAACCCAATATTCGCATTATCTACGAGCGTAGATTCTGAGTTTTGCACAGCATTAACATTTTATTTAATTTTAGGCAGCATAAAATGAAAAGTAGTGCCGACCCCCTCAGTACTTTCGAGCCAAATTTGCCCGCCTCCGTTCTTCACAATTTTTTTAACCGTCGCTAATCCAATACCGCTGCCTTCGTATTCGCTCTTAGAGTGTAGTCTTTCAAATATATTAAAAACCTTTTCTTTATATTCTTCTTTGATGCCAATGCCATTGTCTTTGAAGCTGAATTGATAATAATCGTCAACTTCTTTTGACGAAATAAAAATTTCAGCTTGTACATTTTTACGCCTAAATTTGATTGAATTGATAATCAAATTTTGAAATAATTGAACCATTTCAGAATTGGAAGCCATCGTTAATGGTAAAGGCTGTGAGATAATACAAGCTTTCGTTTCCTTCAAAGTCGCCATAATATTATGAATGACGATGTACAAAATATTGTTCAAATCAATCACTTTTACCCCATCATCTTTTTTACCCAAACGGGAATATTGCAATAAATCTTCGAGTAGATTTTGCATCCGCCTAACGCCATCGGTGATATAAAACATGAACTCAGTGGTGGAATCATCCAATTTGCCTACGAGTTTCCTTTGTGTCAATTGGGTGTACATACCTATCATGCGGAGCGGTTCTTTGAGGTCGTGAGAGGCAGCATAAGCGAAATTTTCAAGCTCCACATTGGAATAAGTCAGTTTTTCTTCAATGGCTTTGAGGTCACTATTTTTCTTTAAAATTTCTTGTTTTTGATTTTCAAACAGCCTTTTCTGTTCTTCAAGTTCCAATTTTTGATTTTCAAACAGCCTTTTCTGTTCTTCAAGCAGACCTTTTTGTACTTCGAGTTGAAGTTTTTGTTCTCGAAGCATTTCTACAATCGTATCCAATCCTTTTTCAAAAATCATCACGATGCCATAAATAGCCAGTGCAAACAAAAAATAACTCATAAAAAGTGGCATCTTTCCAAAAGAAGAAATGACCTCAAGTTGGTTGCTATTCGTTGTTAAATAGCTATAATAAGAAAAGGTGGAAATGATTAAAAACCAAACAAAACTCGATAATTTATTACCAAAAAGAAGAGCGATGAGCGGCGATAAAATCAACCAATGCAAATTGTCAGAATATATGCCACCGGTAGCCGGCACAGTAGGTGCCATTACTCCAAAATAAATAGCAACAAAAATATTACTAAACAAAATTAAATTTCCTTTTTTCTTAAATGCCCAAATAAAAATAGCGCACAGAATCAATGCTGACTCAATATTAGGCATATTCTCTATCAATCCAAATTTATTAAGGATGAGTACGGTGAAAGCAAGACTGAAAATAAACCAAAATAAAAATACAAAAGCCTTAGCTTTACGATAAAGATAAGGGTCATTTTTTAAATTTTTAGGTATGAAATAATCAATGAATCGGTATAGATGAGCAGTCATTATGGGCTTTTTAAGTATGTACTGGTTATTTCTTTAAAGAATATCTTAAAATAAATATCAATACCTTAACTCCAAATTTGATACCAAAGACCTTAAAATAATAGGTAATGAGTGATGGGTAATGGGTAATAGCCTGTCTTGCTGAAAATTTCGTTAATGAAATCCTGAGCATTTCCACCACTATTACCCATTACCTATTACCCATTACCCATTACTAAATGAGGACGCCGTCTTCCATTGTGAGGCAGCGGTCGCTCATTTGAGCCAATTCTTCATTGTGGGTGACGATGACGAAGGTTTGTTTGAAATCGTCTCTGAGTTTGAATATCAAATTGTGCAAATCTTTGGAAGAGGCTGAATCTAAATTGCCGGAAGGTTCGTCTGCAAAAACCACTGCAGGGTTCATCATCAAAGCGCGGGCAACAGCTACTCGTTGTTGTTCACCACCGGAGAGTTCTGTTGGTTTATGTGAAATTCTATATGTCAATCCCAAATAATCAAGCAGTTCTGAAGCACGCTTGCGAGCCGACCCCTCAGTATTACCATTGATGAGGGCTGGCATCATGACGTTTTCTAAGGCTGAAAACTCAGGTAGTAAGTGATGGAATTGAAAAATAAATCCTATGTTTTTATTTCTAAAAGCTGCCATAGCTGCCTTACTCAATTGAGAAGTATTTTCATTGTTGATAAATACTTGACCGAAATCTGCTGAGTCGAGCGTGCCTAATATGTGTAGGAGCGTACTCTTGCCTGCGCCCGATTTGCCAACTATTGACACAATTTCACCTTTCTCAATATGAATATCGACCCCCCTCAGTACTTTGAGTGCGCCGTAGTTTTTTTCTATATTTTTAGCTACAATCATATTAATTATTGAGTTATACTAAGAAATTTTCTTCATCTAAAACACGTCCGTTTTGACACCGAATAATACGCGCTGGAAAATGCTGCAAAATGCGGTAATCATGCGTAGCGAAAAGGACGGCTGTATTATTATTGATGGATAAATGGCGCAAAAGGCTTAGGATATCATCACTTGTTTCGGGGTCAAGATTGCCCGTCGGCTCATCCGCAATGATGAGCACGGGATGATTGAGTAAGGCACGGGCTATCACGATACGTTGTTGCTCGCCACCACTCAGTTGATTGGGCATTTTGCTGTTAAAATTGGGCAAACCGACCGATAAAAGTACGGCGTTCGCTCTTTCAATCATTTCTGATTTATTAGTCCAACCCGTTGCTTTCAAAACGAAAAAGAGATTTTGCTCGACATTTCTATCTGTTAAAAGATTGAAATCTTGGAAAACAATGCCTATTTTTCTTCTCAAAAGCGGTATGGTTCGGCGGTTGAGTTTTTTTAAATCGTATCCACAAACAGATGCTTCGCCTTCACGCAACGGCAAAGCTCCATACAACGTCTTTAATAATGAAGACTTGCCGCTACCCGTTTTGCCGATGAGATAAGAGAACTCACCTTCAGAAATCGTCATATTTATTTCACTCAATATCAATGATTTAGATTGATAAACTGAAGCGTTTTTAAGTTGTAATACAATATTCCCTTGCATCTGATGTTATTTAAATAAAGGTCAAATTTAGAATTGTTTATTATGAAAAAAAATTTAAACACAATCTAAATTATGAATTAATGAATACTATAATTTATATCATTCAAATTCTCTCCAAATAAGTGTAATTTTGCATTTCAAAGGCTCTTATACTGAGGGGGTGTTGACTTCTCTTTTACAGAACCTATTTTAATAATTATTAAAACATACATAAAATGAAACCTATCCATATTGTTGCGCTCGTTGTTATAGCCATTGGCATTGCAGCCTTGACGATTCAAGCTAAAGATGTGGCTACTTACGCTAACTTTTCAGACGCTCAAAGCTCAGGTGAAAAGGTGAAAATAGCCGGTAAATTATCGAAAAACAAGCCGATGATTTACGACCCCGTCAAAGACCCCAACCAATTCAGTTTTTATCTCACTGACCAAAAAGGTCAAGAAGTATTCGTTCACCTATTGAAGCCCAAGCCTCAAGATTTTGAGCTATCGGAGCAAGTCGTCGTAACGGGCGAAATGAAAGGTGCAGAGTTTGTCGCCAATGAGGTGCTGATGAAATGTCCTTCAAAATATAAGGACGAAGAGATTTACATGAAGAAGAATAAGTCGTAATTTTTTAATTGGGATATTGAGATATTATGATATTGAGTTATTAGTGATTAATAACTCAATATCATAATATCTCAATATCCCAATCACTTTCAATATAATATAAATGCCTGATATTCAATACATTGGAGAAAACTTATTGCCGCGTCAAGTAGGTCATTTGGCGGTCGTTTTGAGTTTTATTGCAGCACTTTTAGCAGCCATTTCCTACTATTTTTCTACAAAAAATAGAAATAATCCTGCATCTACTGAGTCTTGGCGGAGCATCGGACGGTGGAGTTTTGGCGTACATGGCGTGGCGGTGATGACGCTTATTGCCATGATTTTTTATGTCATGATTAATAAACGCTACGAATATTTTTATGCCCATTCGCACGTGGATGATAATCTCGAATTTCAATATGTCTTCGCTGCTTTTTGGGAAGGTCAAGAAGGCAGCTTTTTGTTGTGGATGTTCTGGCATGTGGGACTTGGCGCATTTATTATACTGAGGGGTCGGGATAAAGACGGTTGGGAATCGCCCGTTGTTGCAACGCTGGCTTCAGTTCAGGTGTTTTTATCTTCTATGATATTGGGTTTGCATTTCGGATGGGGAGAAAATATTATCAAATGGGGCAGCAATCCCATTCTTTTACTGAGGGAAGCAAACGATGCGCCCATATTTGCACAAGCCGATTATCTTGAAAAAATACGTGGTTCAGCTAAAGGATTGAATGCTTTGCTACAAAATTATTGGATGACTATACATCCGCCAACGCTTTTCCTCGGATTTGCTTCTACCACCATTCCGTTTTGCTTTGCCGTAGCTGGGCTTTGGACGAAGCGTTATACTGAGTGGTTACGCCCTGCCTTGCCTTATGCTTTGTTTTCAGCGGCGATACTCGGAACGGGTGTTATGATGGGTGGCATGTGGGCGTATGAGGCATTAAGTTTTAATGGCTATTGGGCTTGGGATCCGGTTGAAAATATGTCGCTCGTGCCCTGGCTGGTCTTGGTGGCGGGCATTCATACGCATCTGATTGCACGCACAACGGGTCATTCTTTGCGTGCCACCGCTATATTTTATATGCTCACCTTTTTATTGGTTTTATATTCGACTTTCCTCACACGCAGCGGCATTTTGGGCGATACCTCCGCTCATGCTTTTACGGAGATGGGATTAGAGTGGCAATTGGTTTTGTTTCAAATGTTTTATGTCGTTTTATGTGGCTATATGCTTTTTAAACATTATACCAAAATCCCGAATCCTGTCAAAGAAGAAGCGGTTTCGAGTAAGGAGTTTTGGATGTTTATCGGCTCATTGGTTTTTATTTTATCGGTGGTATTTATTTCATTTACGACTTCGATTCCTGTATATAATAAGGTGTTGGGATATTTTGCTGAATTTTTTCATTTCACGCCGCCGCGTTTTACCGCACCGATTGATCCCGTCGCTCATTACAACAAAACGCAATTGTGGATAGGCATTTTTATAGGGCTTATTTCCGCTTTTACGCAGTTTTTAAGATATAAAGAATTTAATTTTGCTAACTATAAAAGCACTTTTCTCAAGCATTTGGGCATTTCCGTAGGCATTTCAATCTTGCTCACGGGCTTGGCGATGATGTGGATTGAGGCGCGAGCTTGGCAATATGTGTTGCTCTTATTTGCCGGTATTTTTACGGTGGTTTCCAATATTGAATATGCGGTTGTTTTCTTAAAGCGCAATCCGAAGGCATCGGGTTCTGCTGTGGCGCACGTTGGTTTTGGATTGTTAATCATTGGGATTATGGCTTCGGGCATTAATAAAAACTGGATTTCTTCAAATCGTTTTGCGATGGAGGGATTAGTGGATTTTACGGAGGAGCAATTTGGAAAATATGTGCTCGTGATGAAAAATACACCCTTGCGCATTAAAGATTATGAAGTCACCTATACCCACGATACGTCTTATAATAATAAACGCTTCGTAACGGTTGATTTCAAAAGAAAAAGTCCTGATTTTAAGACAACATTGGATTCATTTACAACGCATCCATATTTTATTTTTGATAAAAAAACGGGTAAAATGACCGCCAATAATCCTGATACAAGACATTATTGGAATAAGGATGTTTTCACGATTGCTAATTTACCGCCGAGTGAAGCAGACCCTGAGTTGGCTCGCAAAGATGAAGATAGTTTGAAATATGTCAATTATAATTTGATTTTAAACGAAACGATTTTTCCTACAATTGCAGATAAAAACACCCCTCAGTATCAACTCAAAATTGAGGGTTTGGATAGAAATCCAACGCATCCTAAATATGTAGCAGAGAAAGAGGACATTGCAGTAGGAGTGAAAATAGCGATGACTAATGCGAAAGGTACCGTTTTACATGCCATGCCGCTCGTTTTACTGAGGGGGGATAATATTTATCAATTGCCCGCAACGGTCAATGAGTTGGGTATTCGGATTCATGCAGGGTCTGATTTATTTGATAAAATATTCACACCGCAAAAGGATTTGACATTCAATGAGTATATTTTGAAGGAAGGAGAGAGCATAAAAGTTGGCAACAAAACGGTGTCAATCGCAGGGGTCAATCCAAATGCGAAGCCTAAAAGTTTTAAGACTGAGGAAGGTGATTTGTCATTGGGCTTGCAATTAACTGTTGAAACAAATGGGAAAATGTATAATGCAGAACCGATTTATATCATCAGAGGCAATACGCCGATTCCTTTGAGGGATGAAATTCAAGAGCTGGGTATGCACTTTGTGGTGTCAAAAATAAATCCATCGGATAAAACATTCACGCTGCAAATAGCTGAACGCGACCCTAAAAGTATGAAAATTCCTATCGCCATAGCAGAAAATGCGCCTAAAACGGACTTTATCGTCTTGGAAGCCACTGTCAATCCAGGTATTAATTATGTTTGGACGGGCTGTATTATGATGATGATTGGCTTGGCGATGGCGATGTTTTATCGGATTAGGAATTGATTTTTTTTAATTTGAATTAGGATTTTTAGGATTAAAAAAGATGATAAGGATGGCGTGAGTGCTCATCCTTATCATCTTTTTCAATCCTAAAAATCCTGATTCAAATATATTCATGTAAATTGATAAGCCCAAGCTATCAAAACAAGTTGTATAGGCAACCGCAACCAGAGAAACCACATTTTTATCTTCATACCCGCCCCTTTTGAAGTCAGCATATAAATATTGGCTGGGAAAATAGCAATCAGCAAAGCAATAATGCCCCATGCTGCCCACTCGCGCGTCATTGGAATTAATAGACCGATGCCGCCCGCTATTTCAGCAATGCCAACGATGTTATTGATGGGTTTTTTCCATTTTTGAAGAAGCGGCGGTGTGATTTTATAAAAAAACCAAGCTTTTTTGAAATGTGAATAGCCTGCATACATAAAAGCCAATGCCATAAGTATCAGTGCTGTGAAGTAAAAGTAAATCTGCATGTCGTTTTATTTTTTATCGAAAATTATCCAAAGCCGTTTGTAACGGTACAGACCTCAACCGTTTGCCTGTCTTAGGCGAATAACCATTAAATAACCATCATAAATATTTTATGTAAATCTATAAAAAATCTTTGATTAAAAAACTAACTCCAAAATATCCACGTTGTTTGTAGATATTTTATAGTCATTACATAAAACATTAACAATCATGCGTTTAGATGTTATTAACTTTTATTAGATGCTTATTTAATTTTAAAAATTTACCTTTGTTCAAAATCAATACCTTAATAATGAGAAGAAAATCACTCTATTTTTTAACTATTATCATCCTAACTCTTTTCGGCTGCCGTGTCAACCCTTTCAACGACCTCAATACTGAGGGGGTACATTCGGATTGGGCAGTACCGATTATTGATTCAAAAAAATCGTTCAAAGATATTATCAGCGGCTTCGACAAACAAGCTTTTCTGCAAATCTCGCCCGATGGTTCGCTCGTATTGAAATACAAAGGCGACTATATCGCTCGCTCTTCAATAGATATATTTGCGAGTTTTCAAAACGCCATTTTCCCGATTACGGATACTGTTATGGCAGTGCCGTTTAGGTTGCCCAAAGGCGTGCATGTGGATTATGTGGATGTGAAACAAGGCACGATGGATTGGCTCATGATTTCGCCCAACGAATCCTTAAACGTCAATCTCCGCATTCCTCAAATGACTAAAAATGGGGTTGCTTTTGAAAGCAATTTTGTAGTAACAGCCTTAGGTTATAAAGGTACTTTAGATATGTCGGGTTGGCATATTGAAGCGGTGAAAGACTCTATTTATATGTACCACGATGCTCGCAAAGCTAACGGCGAACGCGTCAATTTGAAAGGCAGCGGCGGCTTGAATATCAAAGATTTTCAGTTCAAATATGTGCAAGGTTACTTGGGCGTGGATACGTTTGATGTGCCGCGAGACACCATTAAAATGGACTTTTTTGACAATTGGAAACAAGGCGAAGTGAAGTTTGAAAACCCTAAATTGACCGTTACGCTGGATAATTCCTTTGGTTTGCCTGTTCGGGCTTTTTCGCGTGTGGCAGATGTTATTTCAGTAAATGGACAACGAATTGCCTTAAAAAGTGCTTTAACACAAGGCATTGACATCAATTATCCGAAGCTCAATGAAGTCGGGCAATCCAAGCGCACAGTCGTAACGTTTGATAAATCCAACTCCAATTTGGCTGAAATAATCAGTCAAAATCCAATAGCAGTTGATTATGATATTGATGGCATCACCAATCCCGACCCCTCAGTACAAGCGATCGGTTTCCTCACCGATACCAGTTCATTCAAACTGCAAGTGGATATGGATTTGCCTATTCATGGCACTGCGAAAAACTTTGTTATCAACGACACTTTTGCCCTCGATTTGAGCAATTATACCAACGTCACGTACGGCGAATTCAAGATAATTACGGACAACGGTATGCCGATAGACCTCGCATTGCAAGGCTTTTTCGCAAACGCCAATGGCTCCATAATTGACTCATTTTACACCGCTTCATCGCTTGTACTGAGGGGTGCACCTGTGGGGTCTAATGGTTTACCAAGTGCAGTGCAGACCAATGAAAATGTGATTAAAATAGAAGCAGACAAGCTCAAACGTGTTCTCCCTGCTAAAAAACTCATCATTCGATATGCTTTTTCAACCACTAATAATGGCACTGTGCCTGTGAAACTGACGGCTACGCAAAACGTACGCGTAAGGATAGGGGTGAAATTTGGGATAAACAATTAATTAAAAAATAATGACCATTAAAAAATCCATCATAGCAGCCACTTTGATTTTGAATACCTTAAAAATCATGGCTCAACAAGAGCAATCGCTCCATTTTCTACAAAACGTTTGGCAATCCAATTTGACCAATCCGGCTTTAGTGTCAGATAAAAAATTGCAAATCATGCTGCCGAGCATATACTTCAACGTCAATAGTAAAGATTTTACCATCAATGATTTATTCAAAAAAGATGGCGAAGGCAAATTAAATCTTAATGATGTTGCCAATCGGGTGCAATCTCAAAATAGGATGGATGCCAACGTGAGCGTCCAATCGTTGGGTATCTCTTATAAATTTCAAGATAAATTAACGGTCAGTCTTTATCATGCTGTCAACGGCAATCCAAGTGTCAATGTCAATGGTGATTTGGTGCGTTTAGTCGCGAATGGCAATGTGCCGTTTTTGGGTAAAACTGTTGCCTTTAATTCATCGGGCAATGGCAGCGTTTATAGCGAAATCGGCTTGGGTGCAGCTTATCAAATCCAAAGTCACTTCAATATTGGAGCGCGGGTAAAGTTATTGAACGGCATTGCAGCCGTTTTTACTGAGGGGGATAAACTGAATGTGTCTTTTGATAAAAATGATTACAGTTTGGGTTTTGATAATGATTTTAAAGTACTCGCCTATTCATTTTCAAAATTTAAAAAAATTAATACCGCCTCCGATTTAGTGAGTCAAGGCTTTTCAGGCAACAATAAAGGTATGGCATTCGACTTAGGAGCGTCCTTTAAAGTTGGCAAAATAAGCCTTGCAGCCAGTGTGATTGACCTCGCAGGCTCTATCAAATGGCAAAATGATGGAAAAAGCTATGCTTCAAAAGGCAAATTCACATATTCAGGTGCTAATTCCGACGATTTTTTTGAAATTGACTCCCTCAGTTCTGAGAGTTTTAAAGATACTTTGAAAAGCATTATTGGATTTACAGAAACCGACAATCCCTCTTTCACTCAAAAGTTACCAACTAAAATATATTTGAGTGCCAATTATCAACTAACTGAAAAGCTACGATTGGGGGCATTATTGTACAATGAAAATGGCGGTTTGAATGTGAGCCATACAGGTTTTGCCGTCAATGCAACATATAAAATAATGAAAGCCTTAGAATTAGGTGGCACTTTAGGCTTGCGAAATGGCAGCTTCAATAATCTGGGTATGCACTTCGTTGCTCAACTCGGACCTGTTCAACTCTTTGGTGTCACGGATAATATTATCTCTGCTTTCCGACCTTATGATTCTAAAAATGCAAACGGACGAGTAGGTTTGAATATCGTTCTTTAATACTCTAAAGCCGTGTATTAACTGAAGTCAAATTCATAAAATGAGCGGTTAAATTGCTCAAGATAAAGACTCTCGAATTTTGTATGTTGCAAAATTCGGGATTTTTTTTTGTTTTTATTAAAACAAAAAATATACATTTTCCCCATAATGTGATAAAAAGAATATCATCATATAATATTTATATTTTATACTTATTTGAGTATTGCGCTCTCATTTTTAAAGGCGTTATTTTGCAATTGTAATCATTTAAATTATTTTTTCACCTTTTACAAATTAAAAATAAACGCTTATGATGAATTTTTTAAAATCACCTGCATCAATTTTTACTGCTCTCACAGCACTGCTCATTATTTTCAGTGACTGCAGCATTATTCCCACTAATGATTTAAAGACTGTTGAGGTTACCTACATCGGTAGAGATACCTTTCAAGTAAAAGCAGGCAGTGCTGCTGATACTTTTGCAGTAGAAAACAAGGTTATCGCTAAAAACCTTGATGATTTTCTTAAAAAAGCAGGTATCAAAAAGGAGGATATTGCCACAGTCAAGCTTGATTCTGCCATTGTTACCATTCCTGCAGAAAATGATTTGACTTTTGACGCCCTTGATGAAGGCTCTTTAAGTATTTCAGGTTTCTCGGCTTTAGGTATCCCTTTGGAGAAGGTAATCGTATATTTCCCTAAAAGGAAAGATAAAGTCGCGCGCCTTGTTCCCACTATTAAACAAACTTTCGATGTTAGAAATTTAATTGTCAAAGCAAAATCATTAACTTTAAATGCTTCGCTCATCACCAATAGACCAACGCCAAGGTCTGACATGTATTTAAAATATAGCTTTACGATTGGGTATCAAATAATTGAATAAAATTTGACTCCTTATTGGCTATTATTTTCAGCAATTATAATCGAAAGGGAGGGTAAAACCTTCCTTTTGATTATAATTTAATTCTGTTTTTGACACCATTTATTAATTAAATCTTTTTACATTGTTGTTGCACTACAACAAATAAACCATATACCGTCATGACAAAGTATCTTTTACTGACGAGTGTAATACTTGTTTCAGTATTACAAATCAACTATGCCCAACAGGAGCTTTCGCTTCATTTTATGAATAATATTTGGCAATCTAACCTAACAAATCCGGCATTAAAATCTTCTGAAAAAACTCAGATTATACTACCAAGCATTTATTATGGTATTCACTCTCCAGATTTTACTATCAAAAAACTACTCCAACCGAATGCAGATGGGCATTTAAACATCAGTGAAGTGGCTGAAAATCGCCTTCAATTGAGGAATCGGCTGGTTGCAAATGCTCAGGTTTTATCGTTGGGTATTTCAATTCCAGTAACAAAAAAATTGACTTTAAGCCTTTATCATGCCACAAACAGCTATACTTCATTGGATTTAGATGGCAATTTGCTCAAGATGGTATTGGTTGACAATTTAGAATACGTTGGTAAAACACATCAATTTAGCTCAAAAATGAATGGTAGTGTTTATAGTGAATTCGGATTAGGTGGTATTTATTCCGTTACGAAAAACATACAGATAGGTGTTCGTTTAAAAGCACTCAGTGGTATTGCAGGCATTTTTACTGAGGGGGGTGAATCAATAGTGGCTCTCGAAAGCACTAATTATGCTATGACTTTAAACAATAATATAAATGTCAATACCTACTCATTGGCTCAATTCAGAAAAATAAATACACCCAAAGAAGCATTCAATGCCATTTTTTCAAGAAAAAATAGAGGATATTCTTATGATGTAGGCACTGCTATGAAATTTGGCAAGTTAAATTTTGCTATCAGTTTAGTGGATGTTGGCGGCTATATTCGGTGGAAACAGGAAGGCAAAAAATATACATCAATTGGTGAATTGCGTTATGATGGTATCAAAACCGCTACCATTTCTTTAGAAAATTCAGTCAATAAATCATCTATCACAAGTAATTTAAAAGAAGCTATTAAATTTAACGAGACAGAGAATCCAAGATTTATTGAAAAAATTTCTACAAAATTCTATCTGAGTAGCACCTATAATTGGACTGAAAAATGGATGGTAGGCGCATTGATTTGTCAAGAGAACGACCCATTTACAGGTAATAAAACAGATTTTTCTCTCAATACAACCTATAAATTCATGAAATCTTTACAATTAGGGAGCACTTGGAATTTGCAAAATGGCAATTTTAATAATTGGGGTTTGCACTTAATTGTCCAACTGGGCTCTGTTCAATTATATGGCGTGACGGATAACATCATTTCGGCATTTCAACCTTATGATTCTAAAAATGCGAATAGTCGGATAGGTTTAAATATTACTTTATAACTCAATCAGTCAAAATACTGAGGGGTTCATTTTTGAACAAAAATTTTAATCCCCAAAAGACTATACCGAAGCAAATGATAGAAATGACGTGCGCCAAATCGCTGCGGTCAAAATTGGGTGCGATATTGATATTCAACGTATGAACTGCCCCTGCCAAGCCATTGGCTAACAGCCCACCGATGATGATGCCAAAGCCCTGATTTTTAGATTTGTAAAAAAACATGTACAAAATCGGTATGATGATGGCGAGAATGCCGATAGTCATATCTATTTTTACCCAATTATAATTTTTATCCACTAAAAGCAAAGTTGAGAAAACAAGGGCTTTTAGAATGGTGAGGTAAACATACTCGCGCGATAATTTCATAGCCTTCAATAAACCGATTTCAAGAACTAAAACGGCAATCATAGACATTTGCCACGACACCCATTTGCCCCATATGCCTAAGTGCAAACCCAATAAATGCCCAAAGCCGCCTACAAAAGCCGATGCTGCCAATAGATAGAAAAACTGCGACCATGCCTTGATGAAAGTCGTTTCAGTGTTTAATTCATTTAACTTTTTACCCCAAAAGAAAAGGAAAATAGCCAGTAGTACATCTGTCACGAAGTTGCTTATGTCTGTAAAATGCCAATCAGAAAACATGAATCGAAAATTTAGATTATATTTTTAACAATGTTTAAAATATTGATTTTCACCGCAAATGTAAAAACAAAAGTAGCCAATACAGAGCAAGCGACCTACAAAATAGAGCGCATCGCCCATCAATTTGACGGTTTTGTTACGAAAACAGACCTTGAAAGCCGCATTATTGGTGAAAATAGCACGCCAATTAGTTCGGATTCAGTCCTTCAAATCATGCAATATGAGGTATCAAACACACTCAGTTTACGCGTACCGACCCAACGTTTGGATACTTTTTTGAGTGAAATTAGTTCGGTTTATAAGTTTTTGGATTATCGCTGCGTACATGCAGAAGACTGTCCTGTTATTTTAGTTATCTATCTGTTAAAGTGCGCTTTTTGAAGAGTAATATTGAACATTTTATATTGATAAAGACTTATCTTTGTGCCATCAAAAAACAATTGCCCAAAATCTAAATTTTAACAATTTTTTTTAAAATCAAAAAAATCAAGTATGAAAATCAAGATTATTTCTTTTCTTTCCATTGGAGCATTTTTGCTCTTTTCAAATTCTATCAAGGCTCAGCAGGAATTTGTATGGGATCATTACAAAATCGCTATGACACTACCCAGTGATTTCAAAATCGTCACGAATAACGACAACGAATTTGAGTGTACAGGCGATGGCATGAACCTTTATATGTATGTGTATGAGGATATAGACGTAGATTTTAATGATATGGTAAAAGATACGAAAGCCATTGCGCGGAAACTAAAATTTGAAGTGACTGACGAAGTGCATGATTTCAAAGATGATGATGGCTTCGATGGCAGATATGTGATGGGCTATAAAGATGGTCGCCAAATTATGCTCTGTGGATTAGTTAATACTCAAAGTGCTGCTAATTTTTGGATAGTCATAGAGTTCGCTGATGGAGACAAACAAGCAGAAGAAGATGGCATTGAAATAATCCACAGCATTGCTCAACATAAATAATGGGCGATAAATAATGGGCAATGGGTAATTACTCAAAAACTTAGAAATTAAATTAAAAAGCGAGGTGTGGCTGATGCTACATCTCGCTTTTTTTTAGAGCCTTTGCCAACCGTGGTACTGAGGGGATGCCCCCTCAGTATCCGGCAGCAAATACGCTTTTAAACCTTTATCGCAAATCTCGTAAAGAGGAATTGCCTAACTTTGAAATCGGATTTTGGACATCTTTTATAAATCCAATACCACAAAATTAAAAAACTTTTTAGTTACTAATGATACATGCCCATTAAATATCATTTCATTAACATATCATTATATTTTAGACCTTAGACTGATAGACTTTAGATTAATAGACATTATATGATTGTTTTCTAATGTCTATTAATCTAAAGTCTAAAGGTCTACTAACCTCATGTCTAAGCAGCTTGAGCCGGAATAGAAATATAGAATTTAGTGCCTACATTTTCTTCCGAATCAAACCATATTTTGCCGTTATATTTTTCAACAATATTTTTACAAATCGTTAAGCCGATGCCCGTACCTTCAAATTGTCCTTTTTTATTCAATTGTTGGAATAGAACAAATACTTTGCTTGAGTAGTCTTTTTTAATACCGATACCATTGTCTTCAATAGTGAGTATGACATTGCCGTTTTCTTCTCTTGCATCCACCTTCACAATTGGCGGTTTGTCCGTAAATTTCAAGGCATTCCCGATAAGATTTTGGAAAAGTTGGGTCATATGCAAACGATTCATACGGACGTTTGGCAAATTAGTATTGAAAACAATTTTAGCATTTTTCGCCTCAATAGCACTTCGTAAGTTGTCCTGCACCTCCAATAATATTTCGTCAGGACGAACGACTTCACAGCCAGGCTGCTGAGAAATAACTTGAGAAAAATCGAGCAAATCAGTCAAAAGGCTATACATCCGCTTGACGCCGCTGTTAACAAACTGCATATATTCTTTAGCATCGGCAGGCAGCTCTTTACTATAGCGCATCTGAATCAAGCCGATATAGCTACCAATACTTCGAAGTGGTTCTTTGAGGTCATGCGCCGCTACATAAGCGAATTGAGAAAGTATCTCGTTTGATTCTTCCAATTTGCGGAATTGCAACTGGATTTCCTCATTTTTATTTTGAAGCGCCTGAACGTTTCTGCCCCGCATTTTGATGGTATAACCCAAAAACAAGACAATCATAATAAATACTATAACACTGCTGACGAGCATGATGCGGTTTTCGCGCAATCTCAAATCATTTTCACGCAATTTAAGTCCATGAATTTCATTTTCTCTTTTTTCAGTATCAAATTTAAATTCGATTTCAGCTGTACGGCGAGTTTTTTCTGCATTGTAAAGAGAATCGTTGAGGGCATTTGCAAAATTGAGGTATTCGAGGGCTTTTTTATTGTCATGTTTATTAAAATTAATTAAAAACATCTCATAATTTGCTTTTTGCGCTATCTCTTTGTAATCATATTTGTTAGCCACTTGAAGGCTTTTTAAGAAAAAATGCTCTGCCAAATATACTTTATTATTTTGCACATAATACATTCCCATTTTAAAATGCAACTCGCTTAGATCAGGGATAGCAAATTGAGACTCATATTTGAGACATTCTTTAAATTTCTCATCTGCTTTCGGGTAGTTTTTGGTTTCTAAATAAATATTAGCGATATGCATTAATGTACGGGCGATGTAAGGCTTTACATTGAACGCTGTATAAATTTTGAGTGCCTCTTCTTGTTTACTCAGTGCTCCTTGGTAATCTTTGCGCGCCACTAAAATATTACCATATTTGTTTAAAGCACTTGCCAACTGAGCAGGTGCTTCATCATCGTTAGGCAAGTCTTTATATTGTTTTAAAGCCATTTGGTAGGCTTTTTCAATATGCTGCAAAGCTTTTTCAATTTCTTTGGCTCGCAGATAAGAATCTGCAATATCAATTTCTGAAACTATGATATTCCGAACATTGTTACTTTGCTCGCAAATATTAAGGGATTTAAGAAAATAATCAATCGCTTTATCATAAATACCCACGTCTTTGTGTAGCATCCCAATACCATGATAGCTACTTTCTATCATAAAAGTATCCTTGATACCAATGGCTACAGCCAACGTTTGGTCATAATAATTAAAAGCTACCCTAAAATTACCGATTTTACGATTGACGATAGCCAAATCGTTATAAACAGTCGTCAGAGACATTCCACCCAGCTTTTCAGCTACTTTCAAATTTTCTTGATGTACTTCGATGGCTTTTATATTGAGGGCATTGTCTTCATATATAAAAGCGAGACCTCGTTGTGCATCCACGAGGTCATTCATATTGCCACTTAACTTTGCCATTTCAATCGCTTTATTGGCATATTGTAGTGCCACATTCAAGTTGATGAAAGAATATTTATTGGCTATTTGAAAAATCTGATCAATCGTTTTACCTTGAACATCGGCAGCGATATTCGGATTAGGATTGAGTGGCTCATTATTAGCGAATGCATACCCCCTCAGTATTAGACTAAAAGTGATAATTAAAAACTGGCGAAAATATCTTTGGTAAAAAAGTTTCATTGCTTTGATTCTTAAAGGCGGTTTCTGAGATAGTGATATATAGATTCTAATATGGTTGTATCGAATAGAGAAATCATCCTGAGATATAAAAAGCGTGAACAGTGAGGAGTTGCCGAATGATATATTAAACTAAAAATAATGCCGAATATCCAATCTTGAAAAAATTCAATGAAAGACATCCGGCATTTATCGTATCAAAGCAACCCTAATTATACCATTGCTGTAAAGTTCGAATAGCTAAGCGTTGTAGTAGTTGTGCCACCGCCTGGGCGTTGGCGGC
>JAYUUR010000137.1:0-5677 GCA_043754475.1 Saprospiraceae bacterium
CTTCGGTTTTTCTTCGATAGAAAGTGCTTTGAAATTTTTATCAAATTCCACTACGCCATATCGTTCAGGGTCAGCCACTTGATAAGCGAAGACAATACCACCTTCGGGTTGTCCACATTTTTTCAATTGATCGCCTAAGCCTTCGCCGTGAAAAATATTGTCTCCTAAAATTAAAGAGGCATTATCGCGTCCAATAAATTCTTCACCCAATACAAAAGCTTGCGCCAGTCCATTCGGATTCTCTTGCACTTTGTATTGAAAATTCATCCCAAGCTCTTCGCCTGAGCCAAAGAGTTTTTCAAAATTGGGCAAATCATAAGGCGTTGAAATAATCAACACATCCTTAACGCCAGCCAGCATCAATGTACTGAGGGGGTAATAAATCATCGGTTTGTCATAAACGGGCATCATTTGCTTGCTCACTGCTAACGTGAGTGGATACAATCGAGTGCCTAAACCGCCTGCTAAAATAATACCTTTCATAAGTTGGATTTGTGATTAATTAAATGAATTAGACCTGTAAAGTGTTACGCTTTACAGGTCTAATTTGCTTAAAATCAATGATTTACGTATCTATGTAATAATAATTCAATTCTAATGACCAATTCAGAAGGCTTGAATGGAAAGGTGACAAAATCATCTGCCCCCGCTTCAATGCCTTCTACAACGGCATTTAAATCGCCCTCAGGCTCGCTGACTAAAATAATAGGCATACTGCTGTGTAAATTTTCTTTTATCAAGCCGATAAAAGTAGTTAAGCGATACCCCTCAGTATTGACAGACGTTACTAAAATATCGGCATATCCTGCATGTATTTTACTCAACGCATCCGTGGTATTGCCAGCGCGTAAGACTTTACAACCATACTTTCGCAGGCGATAATCCAATGCATTGGTAATAATGGAACCGAGTCCACAGATGAGTACGCGCATGTCAGAATCAATCAGATTATAATGATGAAATATAATTTCCAACAAAAATAAGAAAATTACGACACTACGCGAGAGGAAAATTTATAATTTAGATTATCTAATCATCTGAAGCTCTTCAACAACTTTCACCGATAACTCATCAAGCTGCTGCACGAGGTCAGGCAATTCAGCGAGGCTCTCTTCATGACGGCTGCAATGTTCGAGCGTTTTATTGATATTAATCATTGTTTCATTGCCGATAAAAGAAAGAGTAGTTTTCATTTTATGGCTGATTTGGAAAAGCTCTTCCCAGTCTTTTTGGGCAAGGCTTTCATTCATTTTTCTGATTTCATCAGGAATCTCTTCAATAAGCATATCGAGCATGGTCTGCATCATGTCAGCGTCACCATCTGTCATGGTTTCGA
The DNA here is from genome assembly GCA_043754475.1 of Saprospiraceae bacterium. Classification (GTDB taxonomy): domain Bacteria; phylum Bacteroidota; class Bacteroidia; order Chitinophagales; family Saprospiraceae; genus JAAFJT01. The sequence continues at coordinate 1,337 of JAYUUR010000137.1, forward strand.
GATAATCAAGTTGAACATAGCTTAGAGTTGTCACATTCATCGTGGTCAATTTCAGTTAGTTAGTTGTAAAGAGTTTTTGAAAAAGTTTTATTTAATAACAGGTTATCACTATTTATTCAAATAAAAATGAATTTTAGAGAATAATTGTGAAGGCTCAAAAGGTTTTAAGACAAAATCATCGAAGCCGTAGCTTTTAAAAATATTGTCTTTCGAAATGTAAGCATGAGCCGTCATGGCTAAAATCGGGGTTGTCACTTCTGGCATATTTTGACGAATGTAAGCTACCGTCTCGTTGCCATCCATCACTGGCATTTGAATATCCATCAAAATTACATCAAATTTTGCACCGCCTTCCAATATATCCAAAGCTTCGCGCCCATGATTGGCAATCGTCATTTCCATATTTGTAAACTGTTTTTCAAGGGTTTTACGCGCTACTATTTGATTCATTTTATGGTCTTCTACAAGCAGCAACTTGAATATATCATTTTTTGAACTTTGATACTCCGCTGGTATGCCCTTCCGATGCTCTATTTCCTGTTGAGAAGCCGCTTTATCGAATGTCATTTCCACGTACATGGTCGTTCCTTTGCCCATTTGGCTGGTAGCCCACACACGCCCTTCTTGTTGTGTCACTAAGCTCCGAACGATAGAAAGCCCCAAACCGGTGCCCTCATAAATGCGATCTTTGCTGCGAATACGGGTAAAAGTTTCAAATATAGTATCTACTTTTTCTTCAGGAATACCGATGCCCGAATCTATAATTATAAATTTAAGCTTATATTTATCTCCTTGATTTTCAAGAAATTCAATGTTGATTTTAACAAAACCGGCATCGGTAAATTTAACAGCATTACCGACAATATTGAACAAAATTTGATTCAAACGCAATTTATCACCCTTAATGAAGCGTGGTACTGAGGGGTCGATATGAAGAAGGAAATCCAATGGTTTTTCATTCTTTTTGTACTGCATCACGTTCACCAAATTCGACATCAATTCATTCAAATCAAAATCTTTCAAATCAAAATCCGGTTTGCCATTTTGCAAAGTCGAAACTTCCAAAATATCATTGATAACGCCCAACAAAATTTCACTCGATTGTTTCACTGAATCTATATACGACCGTTGTTCCTCATTCAGATTTGTTTGCGCCAAGAGGTTACTCATACCATAAATCGCATTCATTGGCGTCCGCATTTCGTGGCTGATAGAGGCAATGAAATTTTCTTTCATCCGAGCTGACTCCTCCGCTACCTCGCGAGCGCGTTGCGATTCAGCAAGTTTCGTCAAAACACCCTTGCGCTCAATTGAATAACGCAATGTTTTGGCTAATAAATCCGAGTCAAAACCGCCTTTCATCAAGAAATCCTGCGCCCCTACTTTCACCGCATTCAAGCCCAAAGCCTTATCCGACAAACCCGTCATGACGATAACATTCACGTCAGGATGCGCCTTCATGAGCCTTTGAAGTGTATCAAAACCGCGCGAATCCGGCAATGTCAGGTCAAGCAATACAATTGAAAACTCCTCTTTATCCAAGGCTTCAATGCCTTCAGTTAAAGACTGCTTATTGATAACTTTACAATTTAAAAAATCACTTTCTTCAAGTAAAATTTCAACAAGACGAGCATCGCCAGGATTGTCTTCAATCAAGAGGATTTTAATCAATGCTCTATCGTCCATCGAGTTCGGATTAGCATAAGCTGGTATATTTAAGGTAGAAGTCATGCGTTCTATTACGGTTTTTTCTCAAAGTAAAGTTGTTGACAATTAAAACACTACTTGTATAAAAATATAAGTTTCAAGTTTCATACCAAAAATACCTTAAAAGAATAAGACCAATCAATACTCAAATTTAAAATAATTTCTATGAATGGTGATTTTTTCTGAAAAAATTTAAATCATAACGGCATAAAAATAAAATTAGCCCGCTCTTCTGTCAAAACAAATATGCACAATTCATCGGCATGAGATTTATACAAACTCCTAAAATCGTCAATCTTATCAGTTGCTATCACTTGTTTTGCATGGAATTCCTCCAAAGTAGAAGCATTGATAGACCACCCCTCAGTCAACTGCTCTTTTTGTAGTAAAGGAATGCCCAATTCAACCGCCTGCTGTGAAGCCACCAAAATGGGATAATTGGATACATCTTGCTCCAAAATAGTCTGAACAGCTTCCGCCAATTGATTTTTATAAGGTTTAAAGAGTTTTTGTAAACTCACAAACGCATGACCATTTTTTTTACTCATAATATTTTAAGTGAAAAATGAAAAGTGAAAAATACAAAATTAAACAGAAATTTTGCAGAAAGGCACGTGGTGATTGAAAATCAGTCAGCAATTCTCGCTATTACAGCTATTTTAAATATGTCGTGCTTAAATCCAATGGGTTTTAACCCATTGAGTTAATATTTTGAGGTTCAATGGGTTAAAACCCGTTGGATTTAAACAGTTTACATTTTAAATAAATTTAACCTCAAAGCTCCCCAAATATTCCTCCCCCCAGCATGAATACCAGAAGCAAAAACGCGGTATTGAATATCCATCATATTATCCACACCTGCCTGAATAGTCAAATTATTATTCAAAGCATAAGAGGCTTTCAAATTGAGCGTCCACCAACTCGGCATACCGTCTTTGGTGGCATAAGCTTCATTATCTTCCGTGCCCAAACGATAGTCGGCAATGCGTTTCCAAGCACTGAAATTGGAGAACAATTCAGCATTTAATTTATCTGTAACATATTGAAAACCAATGCGTCCAAAGGCAGGAGGTATATGATCAAGGGGCGTTTCTTTCGTTTCAGAATCCTTCACCCAACCCTTCGTATAGTTGTAAGTTGCCGTCAAAATGACCCCCTCAGTAAAACGCGCTTTTACAGTAGCACTATAGCCTAAGAGTGTTGATTTTTGTTTATTTTGAGGAGCGAAAACACCGCTTTTCACACCGTCATACACGATACTATCTTGCCCGTTGTATGTAAATTTATCAACAACTATAGCATTATTAAATTTCGTCAAATAAACATTGCCTTCTATGCTTAAAACATTCCCAAAAGCCTTCGCCAAACCAATTTCATAATTCCAAGTGCGCTCCGGTTTCAAATCAACATTCGGCACCACAACTTTACCTTTTTGAGTATCAAATATCTTGGTCAAATCATCTACATTCGGCACTCGATAGCCCGTAGAGCTCAATAAAGATATCTTCAAATCTTTTGTTGGAGAATAAATCAAGCCCAAATTGCCACTATAAATTGCATTATTTTGCTTGGTTTCTGTAAAAGGAAATTTGTAAAACAATTGACTGACAAATGAAGATTTCAAATTGGAAAAGCCTACTCTAATGCCATCGTTGAGTGTCAACTGGTCATTAATTTTAAAGGTATGGGTCAAATAAGCTGCCGCATTGAGCATGGAATTATCGCCGTCAGGATAGCGTGTTGAGGCTGCCCCAATCGTATCCAATCTCAAATTGGTTAAAAAAGCAGTTGATTTGACGGTGCTGTGTTGAAAATCAATACCCATACGTACATCATGAATGCCGACTTTGCGTTGAAAGTCAATATTCGCTCCTTGAACGCCTACTTTTTCAATGCGAGAAGTGCGGCGGTCGTTGCCAAACGTGCGGGTATGACGGCTTTCTTCAATGTGTTGAGAACTTAAATTTGCTTGAATATTTTGAAAAAACTGCGATTCGTTATTAATTTTTAAGGAATAAACGCCTAAAAAGCGTATTTGTGGTCCATAATACCATTCCGCTTGATTCAGTCCAGAGCCTCTCGGATCAGTCAATCTATCATAGCGTGGCACATCAGTTGAAGTGGAATATTGTACGTTCAAAACATGCGAAACACGTTCATTTTGTTTGAAAAGTATTTTTCCCAACCCATCATATTGCTTATAACCACTGAATTTTTGAAGATAAACATCCTCATTTTTAACCAACGAATCTCTATTATTAAAACGCAGCGCATAGAATTTCCTCAAGCCCCAAAGGGTATCCAAAGCTTGCGTTTTCGTGCCCATCTTCAAATCTCCGAAATCGCTATAATTGCCTGATAACAAAACTGCTACTCGACGATTGCCTAAATTTAGGTCTAAATGAGCCGTTTTTTCATTATTTGCTGATGAATAGCGTGTAAAAGCATTGCCCCGCAAGTATATTTTATCCGTTTCAGATAAAATAGGGTTTTTAGTTTGAAATGAAATTACTCCGCCCAAAGCATCAGACCCATAAACCGTAGAAGCAGGTCCGAAAATAACTTCAGCACGCTGGAGCATATTTTGATCAACCGTAATCGCATTTTGCAAATGCCCCGCCCGATAAATCAAAT
>JAYUUR010000138.1:0-5672 GCA_043754475.1 Saprospiraceae bacterium
CTGATACCACGATTGACAGAATTATTAATGTCAGTGCTGGGCTATGGAATTTTAATATATCCACCTAAATCATTGATTATCAACTTACAACAAGTCTAATTTATAAAATTATCTCCTATTCTCATTAATAAATAAAACTCCTACTATTTTATAACTCAATCGTTTATTTTAACCTATTATTCGCATTTGTCTTGCCTTAATACTGAGTGGTATAAGATAATTAAATTAATTTTTTAAGAATATGTAACAAGTAAAAAACAAATGCGTTCATGTATGTAATTTTTTTACTGAAAAATCTGTATTTATAAAAATTTAAAACTTAAAAAAAGAATGACTCAAGAACAGAACAGCAAGTTCGACATGTACGAGCGCGTTATCAAATGTTGCAACGAAAATGGGGCGAAGGTGGCTCTCATTCCTGCTTTTCAAGCCGACAAAAATCTATTGGAAAGCAAATTGCCGACTATTCGCCGCCTCTCTAAACTCATCGATGCGGACAAAGCACATTCTGATACCAAACTCAATATCAAGCCATAAAACCAGAGCCTCGCAGTGCCCAACAAGCCAAATCAACCTTAATTAGTCAATTGAATGCTATTTTTGACGAAGCAGAAATAGCGATGACGTTGCTGTCAGGCAGTGCCGTCAATTTCAAGAATATTGATAATGATTTTTTGTTGCGTTTCGAGCAAGCCACGACCATAATTGCATCGAAAACGACCAAAACGCAAGTGAAATTTAATGTCGTTCATGGTCTGACCAAAGAAGTAATCTCTAATTATACTATAGAAAGCAGTGCCTTAAAAGTGAATAAAACTTTGGCAGATGCGAAATCTATTATGCCGACACTTCATCACAAGGGAGCAGATTTTGTACTGTCTAAAGATGGTTTTGAAACTGTTGTATTAAACAAAGTGAAAATCAAAAGAGGTAAAGTTAATATCGTCAAGATAAAAATACAGCCTGTCGAATCAGTATAAAATGGCGACTTGTGATGAATTGATAAAACTATGAATTAGTTGATGCAATAGGTTTGTATTTTCAATATACCCCCTCAGTAAAATAAGAAAAACAAAAGTCTTTTACCTCGTGTGAGAGGCTTTTGTTTTTTATTATCATGTACTCATAGTAACAAAGTAGCAAGATAAAAGCTATATTAAAAATATATCCAATAGGGTGGGCATAATTTTTGGACTCATGTCACAGCGAGGGACAGGGGATACACAACTTTCAACTGCTCTCAAACGTAAAAAATAATACTTAATAATAAACCAATAACAATATGACTGTTCAAAATGGCTATTTATTATTTGATTCTGACAGAACAGAAAATGATAATAAAAATCGGAATACTGAGTTGCGTCCTTATCAAATGGAGAGCAAAAATGCTATCTTGGAGGCATGGGAACTTGGCTGCCGATCCATCATGTACCAATCTCCGACAGGCAGTGGTAAAACGGCTACCATTGCTTCCATTGTCAAAACCTTTGCCGTTAGAGGCTATAAAACCTTGACATTGGCTCATAGAGATGAATTGGTGGACAATATAAGAAGTGAATATGACGACTTATTTGGCATCGAAACGGGGGTCATCAAAGCGGGTTTGAAAAGGGATTATTCGATACATCATCAAGTAGCGAGCATCGCCACATATGTGAATGCGATGGATTTTGACCCTGATTTGATTATTACAGATGAAGGGCATCATTGCATTGCTCAGACTTATATGACTATTTATGCTGCTCACCCTCATGCCAAACTTCTCATGGTGACAGCGACGCCTTACCGATTGAGTGGTTTGGGATTTATGGATATATGCGATGAGATTGTATTGAGTATGTCGGTTGCTCAATTAGAACGAATGGGCAATTTGATTCCCGCCCGCTTATGGGCTATGACGACCTATACGCATGACCAAATCGCTGAGATTCATATCGTCAAAGGGGAATATTCAGAATCTGAGATGGCTGAGTTGCTGAGTGAAACGCGGCAAATCATGTCGGTCGTGGATACCTATATTGAAAAAGGAGAGGGCAAGCAAATGATGCTGTATGCCACTACGGTGAGCCATTCTAAAAAATTGGTTGAAGCATTTGAGTGGCGAGGCATTAGGGCAGGACACGTGGATGGTAAATCTAAAGACAGAAAAGAAATTTTTGCACAATTTATCAATAAAGAAATTCAAGTTTTATCCAATTGTGAAATCGCTACTGAGGGGAATAATATACCGTGTATCGAAATTATTGGTTTGGCTCGAAAGACCAAATCGCTTTCTATGTATCTTCAAATGGTCGGTCGGGCATCCCGTCCGTGGGGCGACAAAATGGAGTATCTTTTATTCGATTTTGTCGATAATTATTGGGAACATGGTTTGCCAAATCGAGAACATGATTGGAGAAGCCATTTCAAGGGTATTTCTAAAAAAGATAAGAAAAACAGGGAAGACGATGGCTTGGAAAGGCAATTCATGATACAATCTGAAGCGGGAGAAATATTTATTACTCATTTAGCTAAATTACCTGATGGATTTAGAGGGCAAATTTTGAAAGAAGTTGATCCACTTAATACAAAGTATGCTGAAACGTTGCGTAAGCGACAAGAGAAACTCGATGAAGTTGCGCGGAAAATAAGAGAAATAGAAGAAGCTAAAGAAAGAAAACAAGCAGAAATACAACGCCGCAAGGATGAAAAATTGGCTGCCATTCAACTCATTAAAGATGCTAAACTGGCTGAAATTCAGCGGAGGAAAGATGCCATAGAAGCTGAGATTCAAAGAAAATTAGCCTTGAAACTTGCTAAAGAACAAAAGATAGAAGCAAAAAAACAAGCAAAACTGCAACAAATAGAAGATATTAGATTAGCCAAGATTAGTGATGATGAAAGACGAGAAGCCAGTTGGAGAAGAAGCCGTTTAATCATTGGTATTCAATCTGATGCCCATTTTAGGCGATTAGAAGAAAAAAAAGACCTCTATAATCAGCAACGAGAAGCTGAAAAACAACGACAAGCGGTATTGGATGCTATTTTTAAAAAGTCGAGAGAAGAGCGAGATTCAGGATACTATATGTGGGATGATTACAACAAGCAAAGGGAAATAATGAAAACTCAATCAAAATTGGAAAAAACAGAAGTTTCAGAACAAGCCATCTATCACAGAATGGAAATGCAATTTGAAATCGGTATCAGAATGACGCATAGTTTCAAATCTTCCATAGCACGCGTCTGTTCATATTGTAGTCAAAAAAACTATCCACAACCGACGCGCAATCAATTGATTCATATGACTCAAATCTACTGGACGACTGAGGGGTTGTTCACTAAAGGGCAATTTGAGAATGCTTTGGCGGCAGCGTTGTAAAATTATTTTTTAAAACAAATTGCTATTTATGCGAATGATGGGTTAAAAATCGCAGAGCGATTGAATGTGAATAACTCTCGATGAAATCGGGGGTGAGTGCATAAGGTAATTAACGTAACTGCGGAGCAGTTGAATATCAAATAGTCAACTACCTGATATTTTACACATTCAACCGCTTCGCGGTTAGGTAAACATCGCACTTACCCCCCCGATTTCATCGAGGGTTATTCACATTCAATCGCTCCGCGATTATCTTAACCCATTATTCGCATTATTTATATTTTGTAACTACTTAGCCCCCTAACCCCCAAAGGGGGAACGCCTACGAAGTATGCTAAATTTGTTTAAAAAATGAACGATTTTAATGTTTTTCGGGTGGGACTCCCCCTTTGGGGGCAGGGGGGCTAAGTAGTTACCTTTCATCAAATCTACATCGGCATATATATTACCGAATATCCGCACGTTTTTATTGTGATTGTCTTTATTGCGAAACAAATCAGCGACCAGCATATACTTAACTATGTTCTTACGTAATCATAAAGAGTCCAGAGGACTCTCACGTTTGTAGAATGATGAATGAACCTCACTTTTTACGAGTCCAGAGGACTCATACGTTTGTTAAAAAGCCTACAACCGTGTGAGTCCTCCGGACTCGTAGTCCATTTTTAGTTTATTTTCTACAAACGTGCGAGTCCTCTGGACTCATTTTAAGCATAATGTTCCAATTAGTAGATACTTCTGAACATGGATAATTCATACCCCTCGTATTTTAGAAAAAATTAGACACTAATCGCCATCATTTTGCCTTCCAACCGACTCTTCTCAGCCATAAAACAAGCAATATGGCTTTCAATAGATTGGTCAATGGTAGAAGTCAAAAGCGCAGGATTTCTCTTTGAAACGGCTTGGACGAAGTCAGCGACTAAATGCCAATCGCCCCCACCATGTCCCGATTTTTCATAGCCATCCACATCTTTCACTTTCACATCTATCACTTCATTTTTCAATGTTCTAAAATCATGAATAGTGAAAGTTTCCATATCGCCTTCTATAAAACCCATGCTGCCCATAATGCGCGTTCGTCTGCCATGATAAGGCGCAAAAGCTTCCATTGAAAAATTGGCTGTTATGCCGCCTTCAAATTGCATAGAAGTCACATAATGGTCGGGTTGGTCGTTGTCCATGCGATAGACGCAGCGTCCGTAATCGGTTGTTTTCAGGGCTTCCATAATCGCATCGCCTTGTTTGGTGGGGTCTTCGGGCAGGTCAAAAACTCGAATGCGTTGTCGTTGTTGATGGTAAATGCGAATGGCTGAATATGGACATTCTTTTTCAATAGCACACCCCTCAGTACAGCGATTGGTACTGCCTACAGGGGCATTTTCTTTTTTAAACCATTTCAAATCACCATAAGCGGCTATGCTTTTGAACGGTTTGTCAATCATCCAGCGCAATATATCTAAGTCGTGGCAGGATTTGCCTAATATAATAGGTGTGGTCTCTTTCGAGTTGTGCCAATTGCCTCGCACATAGGAGTGGCTCATGTGGACATGTTCAATCGGTTCAAAATGTTGAATACTGACCAATTCTCCTATGCGTTTCTCTTGTAATATTTTTTTGAGCTTGACAAAATAAGGCGCATACCTTAACACATGGCAAACGGCTACAATACTGCCTGTTTGTTTGGCTTTTTGTAAAATATCACGACACTCTTTTTCAGACGGTGAAATAGGTTTCTCCAATAAAATATCATAACCCATACTTAGGGCTTTCATGCAAGGAGCATAATGCAAACGGTCGGGCGTTGAAATAACAATAGCATCTGCAAATTTGGGTTTTTTAAACACATCTTCCCATGTTAAAAATTGATTTTCAGGGGCTATTTTATGTTTTTCTGAAAAACGCTCACGCCTTATAGTGATAGGCTCAGCCACGCCTACAAAATCCATTTGAGCAGGATAAGCAGCGGCGAAATTGCCATAAACCGTTCCTCTATTGCCTGCACCCAACACGATAGCTGTTACGGGCTTTTCAGGTTTTTCAGTGAAAATGGGTAGGTGCAATAGCTCGTTGTCACCTTCATTTGCAAAAGAAGAATAGGGTAGAAGCGGCAATCCCAATGAGGAAACGATGGTTTTTAAAACGTGGCGACGAGACCAAGGTGCATTTTTCATAGAGTTTAAGGTGTAGTTTGAATGAATAGCTAAGGTAAATAAAAAACATGACCCCAATATTAATTTTATGCAATAAATTTTTTATTTTTGAGAATATTTAAATTTAAAATTTGTGTTTTGCTATATAACTTGACTTTGTT
>JAYUUR010000139.1:0-17027 GCA_043754475.1 Saprospiraceae bacterium
GGATGTTTCAGCATAGATACTTGCGGCATGAGGCGGCGTACCAAATCCATTTCACCAAAGCGCAGTAATGCCTTCACCCGCGCTCGCCGCGTGAGATAGAAAAAAACTGTCAGAATCGGAATCAGTAACAGCGCATATAAATATGTCGGATGTTCAAATCTAAACATGGATACCCCTCAGTAATTTGACTAAAATTTTAAAAAATTCATCATTTATCATTTATAACTCATCATTTTTTAAGGTATTGTTCTAAAAACAGTATAACGCAAAAGCAATTCTAAAACCAATAAAAATAGTCCTACAAATGCGAATCCTGCAAATGCCTCACTCCGTCTTTTTACCGTCGTCACATCAATTTTAGATTTTTCCAAACGGTCTATTTCAGCATATATTTGTTCAAGCTCACTACTATTGGTGGCGCGATAATAATTGCCGCCGGTTGTTTTAGCTATATTTTGAAGCAAAGGCTCATCAATTTCAACTGGTACTAAACCAAACACATATTTCCCATCGCTCCGACGACCCACAGGCGACATTGCCTCGCCCGTAGAACCAATGCCGATGGTATAAACTTTTATGCCCAATGTTTTGGCTAATTCCATCGCATCTTCGGGTTTGAAATAGCCTGCATTGTTCACGCCATCTGTCATCAAAATAATGATTTTAGATTTGGCAGGACTGTCTTTCATTCTATTCACTGCCGTTGCAAGACCCATTCCGATAGCCGTTCCGTCTTGCAAAAAGCCGCATTTCAAACCTTCAATAAAATCTTGAACCACTCTATGGTCAGTCGTAAGTGGACATTGTGTAAAGGCTTCACCACTAAAAACCACTAATCCAATGCGGTCAAATTCTCTTTTTTCAACAAAATTAGCCGCTACTTTCTTCGCTACCTCCAATCTATCAGGTTCAAAATCTTGCGCCAGCATACTACTCGAAAGGTCAAGTGTGAGCATAATATCAATGCCATCCGCTTGAATATCGTCCTCGCGCAACAGGGCTTGTGGGCGAGCAAACGCTACAATCAAGACCATAAATGCGAGACCCCTCAGTACAGGCAGCAAAAAACGCATTCGACCACGCCACGACGAATTGCCCGTAAACATAGTCAAATTCGACATGGTTATTGGCGCATAGTGCATCTTGTATTTGCCCCTATACCACCAAGCAATCAAGGGCAACAATAGTAAAAGCAGTAAAAGCTCAGGATTCGCGAATTCTATATTTTTAAACATACCCCTCAGTATATATCACTTATATTTTCCTTAAATTTGTTTTAAAATTAAAATTCATCTAAATTTGTTGAACATAAAATTCAAAAAAATGACAATAACATTTGAAATAGATAATATGCAGGATGCTGAATTGATCCTTAATATAGCCAAACGATTGGGCATTAAAACTCAATCACATAAAAATGGTAAACAAAATTCTGAAAAATTGGATGCTACTGAATATTTGTTCAGTACCGAAGCCAATAAGCAACATTTAAAAAGAGCAATCGATTATGTTGAAAATAATGGAAAACTCATAGAAGTTGATTTAGACGATTTGAAAAATCAACTTTTAAAATAAATTAAGAACTGACTAACATACCATGAGAAAAATCAACTTTGAACCTACCGCTTTTGACCATTTAAGATATTGGGCAGATGAAAATCAGAAACTTCTTCAACGCATTTTTCAAGTGATTGAAGATACTCGACGTAATCCTTTCAAAGGTATTGGCAAGCCTGAACCACTTAAAAATACAAATGGGTATTGGTCTCGCCGCATAAATGATGAGCATCGCTTAGTTTATAAGGTCTCTGAGGATGCTATCACTATTATTAGTTGTAGATTTCATTATGATTGATTTTCAATAATTTCAACAGGTTTAGGCTTCATTTTATCCACTATTTCCACCGCATCATACCAAAATTTATCATGCACATTATCGGGTGGGGTGACTTTTGCAAACTTGACCAAATCCGCCGTTTGTAGCAAATCTTGCACATTTTCAAGCAAATAATCGCTCATTTTTCCTTTATTCAATATGGCTATCAATTCATCAGTCGTGCTTTCGAGCGCGGGGATATTCATTTGCCGTTCGATGTACTCCCTCAGTATATGGCTCAATTCGGAGTAATATTCTTTCACTTCGCCATTCTGCCAAAGGTTTTTATTTTTTAAAACGGTCAATTTTTCTGTAGCAACAATATGCGGTGGCTGAATAATTGTCCGCTGCATCGCATATTTTTCAGGTTGTTTTTTAAGTCTTTGATATAAAAACCAGCCGACGACTGATAATAAAATAATCGCCCCAACCAACATTCCATAAGGCAAAACGTCTTCAAAAGTCCAATCTTCCTTGATAATATCTTTGATAGGTGCCAATTCTAAAGCTTTGTCCCAATCTTTTGGATTTTTGACCGTCAAAAGCAAAGGATTAGTTTGAAAAAATCGTTGCTCACCATTGGCATATTGCACCATAAATTCAACCAATGGAATTTTATACAGCCCTGTATCCCAAACCGTAAAAACAATATCTCGAAAATAAACCGTCCGCCCTTGTCGTGCACTCGTTTTCCATTCACCCTTCTTCACGATTTCAAAACTTTGCACCGAATCAAATGGCTCTACAGGAGAAACACTCACCACGCGGTCTTTATCGCCTAACTCCATTTTGAAATGCACGGTCATGCGGTCGCCAATCAACATTTCGTTGCTATCGAGCAAAGCCGCAGCATAATTTTCACTATTTTGAGCCATACCCATGATAGTGAAAAATGAAAGAATAAATGTTAATATCGTACCCCTCAGTTTAGACATTAGATATTTAGATATTAGACAATAGATATTAGATTTTTTTGAATCCTATATTTTTAAAACAAATTGTTGCGTACTAATATTTTAATAGAAAAAATTAGATAAAACATTGATTTTCAATAAATTAGACTACTGTGTTAGGTCTAAAAGTCTAATTTCTAAAAATCTAAACTCTCACTTAGCTCTCGATTGAAAAAACTTCATCATCGCATTCACATAACTTTCTGTTGTGCGGATGCTCATAAAATCGACGCCTGTTTTATTGAAAATAGATTTGAAATATTTAAAATTATCCCTGTACCAATTCGCATAAGTGGTGCGTACTGAGGGGTGGTCGGTGTCAATCCAAATCCGTTCGCCCGTCTCAGCATCTACAGCGCGGAATAGCCCAACGGATGGTAGTTGCTCCTCGTTAGGGTCGGCTGTGTGTATGCCTACGATGTCGTGCCGTTTGGCAGCGATGCGGAGGGCATCCTCATAGCCGCGCGTCATAAAATCGGACAACATAAAACAGATGCTGCGTTTTTTAATTACACTGTTCAAATATTGCAAGGCGATGCTGATATTAGTGCCTTTCCCCGAAGGTTCAAAATTCAATAACTCCCTGATAATCAATAAGATATGGCTGCGTCCTTTCTTTGGCGGAATAAATTTTTCGATGCGGTCTGAGAAAAAAATCACGCCTACTTTATCATTATTATTAATAGCTGAAAAGGCTAAAACCGCGCAAATTTCCGTCATCATCTCATTTTTAAACTGCGCTTTCGTACCAAAAAATGCCGACCGACTCATATCTATCACCAACATCACCGTCAACTCTCGCTCCTCTTCAAATATCTTCACAAAGGGCGCACCCGTCCGCGCCGTCACGTTCCAATCAATATTTCGCACATCATCGCCATATTGATACGACCGCACTTCACTAAACGACATACCTCGTCCCTTGAACGCCGAATGGTATTCACCTGAAAAGATATTTGCCGAAAGCCCCTTCGTTTTTATCTCTATTTTACGGACTTTTTTAAGTAAGTCGCTCGTTTCCATATTTCTTATTAGACATTAGATTTTCAGATATTAGACATTAGATTGCCCTGATGATGTTGACAGTTAGATAGCTTTATCAATTTAAACTATTTTTAAAACTAATAATCATTTTCTGTACTTCATTTATTTTTTCAAGTAAATTGTCAAATTCTATCTGTTCAATGTATAGCAAATCATAAGACAAATATACTTGTGCTTCTAATTCGCAACTTGAACCGTGGGCAATATCCAAAAATTGAGCAAGCTGAGGGTTCGTTCCTCTACCACAACCTTCTGCAATATTTGATGGAATTGAAATTACCGCCCTTCTCATTTGAGAAGTTATACCAAAAATCTCTTCTTTCGGAAACTTTTTAGTTGTTAAATAAATGTCTTTCACAAGAAGACGTGATTTTTGCCACGTTTTCAATTGTCTAAAGTTGTGGGTTTTACTCATAGCTTTTTTAGATGTTAGATTTTTAGACAATAGACATTAGATGCGTAGATAGTAAATACTTAGAAAAAAGACTAAATCTTATTTAACCCCGTCTAATATCTAATATCTAAAAATCTAATGTCTATAATTAGGGCACTTCAACTTTATTCAATATTTGATTGATAATATCCTCCGCAGTAATATTCTCCGCTTCCGCTTCATACGTCAAGCCAATGCGATGTCTTAAAACATCAGCGCACACATTCCGAACATCCTCAGGTATAACATACCCGCGCCGTTTCAAAAATGCTAAAGCCTTTGAAGCCAATGCCAAATTAATACTCGCGCGGGGTGAACCGCCGTATTGAATGAGGTTTTGAAGTTTTTGCAAACCGTATTGCTGTGGATGGCGCGTGGCGAAGACAATATCGAGGATATATTGCTCAATTTTTTCGTCCATATATACTTTTTGAACCACTTGACGCGCCCGCAGAATTTCTTCGGTGGTCACGACCGCCGATACTGAGGGGGTGTCGCTCGTCATATTTCGGCGGATAATTTCACGCTCATCTTGTTGGCTCGGATAATCAATTTTCACTTTGAGCATAAAGCGGTCTACCTGTGCTTCGGGCAGAGGGTAAGTGCCTTCTTGCTCAATCGGATTTTGAGTGGCTAATACGAGGAACGGTTCTTCCAATTTAAAAGTCGTATCTCCAATGGTTACTTGACGCTCTTGCATGGCTTCGAGCAAGGCGGATTGCACTTTAGCAGGCGCACGATTAATCTCATCAGCTAAAACAAAATTGGCAAAAACAGGTCCTTTTCGTACTGTAAATTCCGCTTTGGCAGGGTTATAAATCATGGTACCGATGATGTCGGCAGGGAGCAAATCGGGCGTGAACTGAATGCGGCTAAAATGAGCATGAACCGCCGTAGCCAACGTTTTGATTGCCAACGTTTTCGCCAGACCGGGTAAGCCTTCGAGCAAAATATGCCCCCGTGTGAGCAAGCCAATCATCAATCGCTCAATCATGTGATTTTGCCCGACGATGACTTTATGCGTTTCGGTATTCAGTTTTTCGACGAATTGGCTTTCGATATAAATCTGTTGATTCAGTGCTTCGATGTCAACGTATGGATTCATGTGTGAGTGATGATTAATTTTATTTGTAAAATATTTAATTTTTAGGAATAATCGGCTTCACAGGTGTGGTATCTAATGGTGATTTAATAATCGGCTTCACTGGTTTCATGGGTTTGGCAAACAGGGAAGATGTATCAAAAGCCGTCATTTTCACGACAATCAGGCTATCCGTAATTTTATTAGCGGAATCCAAAAGTACTGTCATACATTCCTTCATTCGCTTGTTGCGATAGCTTTCAACAGCCATTTTGACCTCTTGATCAATCGCTACTTGCTTGCGTTTTTCTTCATCGCTGCAAGCAGTAAAAGTGATAAAGATTGCTATTATAAAAAAAATATTTTTCATGATTCTGATTACTGAACCTCATACATTAAAACCTCTTAAAGTGTAATGTAATAGGAAAAAACGAGTTTATTAATTTCTCTAAAATATTGATAATCAATATTTTAGCTGTCTAATATCTAATGTCTATTCTTCTATCATCTACTTACTGAGGGGGTGGCGTCCCTTTCAAAATTTCCTGCTCCCGGAGAATCATCAGCGAATCCACCATCTTCTGCCGCAAAATCGGCGACGAGTCTTTACACCATTTATCCATATCAACCGATACCACTGCAATTTGACGAGCAACAAGCGTATCAATCATAATACGATCATCGCGCTCCAACTTGACCCCCTCAGTATTACAATCGCTAAAAAGCAAAAAAGGTGTAAAAACGAGTAGATATTTTAAGTTTATTATTTTCATAAAATATTGATAATCAATTATCTTGATAATAATTTAAAAATAAGCCGACAAAAAAGACATAAAACGTAGCCCCAAAAGTCCCTTCAAAAGTATAATCTACCGTTTGACCCACAAAGATGGCAACATTGAGCAGTAAAAAAAGCTCATTTCGATACATTTTTTTATAAAAAACAATGAATAAAAATGAGAAAACATAAACCGAAAGCCCAATCAAACCCGTCTCAACAGCATTAAAAAGCCAGCCATTGTGCGGCATTTTGTATTTTAAATTGGGATAAAATTGAGCGTATGTTTTAATAATTTCCGCATTCGCATCGCCTGAACCAACCCCCAAAAGCGGATTATTTTTCACCACTTCAAAGCCCATTTTATAGCTGATAATGCGTTGTGCATCTGAATAAGTTTCAGGCAGTTGCTCTCGATATTTGCCTAAATCCCAAATAGCGTAATTAATCCGTTGTTGAAGACTCGGTATATTTTTATATGCAAAAATAGGAATTGTCATTAAAATCAAAAAACTTAAAATGCCCAAAACGTAGCGTTTTTCCTTGAAAATAAGTAAAAACAATTTAATTGTAAGGCAAATATACGCCGCTACCAATCCACTTCTCACCGAAATAATATGCAAACCAATAAATAGAAAAACAGTTAAAACGGGAATGAGTATTTTTTCAAACGGATATTTCCAATAAAATCGCTCGCGCCAAAGTTCAATCCCGCCCATCAAAACAAACGCCGCCATTATGCTGAATGTAATATGTGTTTTTAAAAACGGCATCGGTCTGCCTTCTCCCAATGCAATATTTATTTCCGCAAAATGAAACGCATAATTCGTTATCACAACAATCAAAGTGGTACAAAAGGTTATCAAAGACACTTCTAAAAGTATAAAAACGGACTTTCTGGCATTGCGAGGTACGAAGCAACCCAAATCCATATTTGCCAATGCAAAAGGAATCACTAAAAACGGAATCCGTAATTGCACTCGTTTCAACCAAAAAACAATATCATCCGACCATAAACCACTTATAAAAACAAGGAAAAAAGGAATTGTTAAAGCAATAAGCCCAGGATTTCTGAAAAAATTGGTAAAATACTGAGGGGTCACTTTTAATTGAAAATTGAAAATTGAAAATTGAAAATTGTTCCGAAGGAATCCCTCTGAGAAAACATGCACCGGAGGTGCATCATGTCGGTAGGGTTTTAATTGAAAAAAGCTGATGATAACGATTGCCCAAATGCTGACCGAAAGCAAGAAACGCGACCACGGCAAAGACGTAATCAAGACGATGCACCAAAACAAAAAAAACTCAGTGCGGCTTATATTTTGAAAAAGTCTTCTCAAATCTGTATTTTTGCGATTCTTATTTTTAAAATTTTAAACTGTCTAATATGAGCGCGGAAATTTTCGCAAAAGTACAACAAGTTATTGAAGAAATAGACGCTGCCAAGCCAACAACTAAAGAAGATGTTGAAGCTTTTCGCCTGCGTTTTATCGGTACAAAAAACATCATCAAACCGCTTTTCGGCGACATCACTAAAGTCGAAAATGAGCGTAAAAAAGAATACGGTCAGTTGGTCAATGCTTCAAAAGCGGCGGCAGAACTCAAATTCGCTGCTTTGCAAGAGATGATTGAAGCGGCTTCCGACTCAAACGAAGTGTCGGCTCTTGATTTGACTGCGCCGGGCGACCCCCTCAGTATTGGCAGCCGCCACCCTGTTTCTATCGTCATGAATCGCATTATTGATATTTTTGGACGCATCGGTTTTACAGTTGCCGATGGACCTGAAATTGAAACGGATTGGTACAATTTCACTTCCATGAATACGCCCGAAGACCATCCGGCGCGGGATATGCAAGATACTTTTTATATCCAAGACTCCAAAACGTGGCTTTTGCGGACGCATACCTCGCCTGTACAAGCGCGTATTATGGAAAAACAAAAACCGCCGATTCGCATCATTGCGCCCGGTCGCGTTTATCGAAATGAAACGATTTCGGCGCGGAGTCATGCCCAATTTCATCAAGTGGAAGGGCTTTATATTGACGAAAACGTATCGTTTGCGGACATGAAACAGACCTTGATGTTTTTCGCTCAAGAGATGTTCGGCTCGGCTAAGATTCGCCTACGTCCCTCCTTTTTCCCTTTCACCGAACCCAGTGCCGAAATGGACGTTTGGCTCGGAACGGACACCCCCGAAAATGCCCGATTGACCAAAGGAACGGGCTGGTTAGAAATACTCGGCTGCGGCATGGTTGACCCGCAAGTACTCATCAATTGCGGCATTGATGCTGATAAATACACGGGTTTTGCCTTCGGTATGGGCATCGAACGTCAAGCGTTGCGCTTGTTTTCAATCCCCGATATTCGCTTGCTTTTTGAAAATGATGTCCGCTTTTTGAAGCAGTTTTCGGCGGCGATTTGATTTGTTTCTCAATACCCCTCAGTATTTACGGCTTATACGCTTCGTGTAAGCCGTAAATATTTGGTGAAGGCTGTAAATTTTGCGTATAGGCTATAAATTTTCAAAATAAGCTGTAAATTTTTGGTGAAGGCTGTAATTTTTGAATTTAAGCTGTAAATTTTTGATTTAGTCTTAATTGTGTTCGATTATGGCTTAATTTTATTCGTTAAAAGAATCAAGAATATAAGGCAAGCGGTTAAGAAAAAGAGAAATAACATAAAAAAACTATTATATAGTTTGAATATATAATTTTTAGTTTTATGTTTGCAAGGAAAGCGGATTCACGCCATGCTTATGGTATGAATCCGTTTTAAATTTAGGGAATGACGCAGTTTTATGGCGTAAGAGCAGTAGTTAGCGGCAATAAAAAAAGCAAAACCACACAATAGAAATAAGCAACAATAATCTTAAACATTTTAATTAATTTTATATTATGATTTTTTTTGACAAGTCTATTTTTGCAACAGAAGAAGGACAAAAATTACTTAATGAAAAAGGAGAAGATTTTGGTTTAAAAGTTCTTGATAGAGAAAATTATTCATCAATGAACTATGTATCTGGATTGCAAGATCTAGATTATGATTTAGACGGAAAACACATTGCTCAAAAAGGGTTACTTTTCTTATTGAACTCACTTGCAACATTTTTTATTATTTTCATTACTAATAATAAGGGGAAAGGTGAAAAAATCTTTGGAGTAAAAAGGTCTCAAATTGATAGTTTCGAATTTGAACGTGGTGTCAAAATCACTGTTTTAGACCCAAACTATTATAGTAAACAACTTCAAGCAGGTAGAGGTGCCGCTGGGGGTTTAATTTCTCATGTAATAGGGAAAATTAGTGATAGTGTTACAGGGATACAATTAAAGGAAGTAATAGGAACAATATTTACTTTAAAGTTTATTGATGAAAATAATGAAATTCATGAAGTCAGATTTTCAGTAGAAACAGACTTTAATTTTGACAAAACAATTGATTTTCTCACAAGGAATTTTACTAAAGAATCACCTATAAAAAAAGTAGAAGAAGATAAAAAAGGTGGGTGCTATATTGCCACCGTATGTTATGGAAGTTATGATTCAGATGAAGTTTTAACTTTCAGAAGATTCAGGGATGAGGTTTTATCTAATAATTTTTGGGGACGTAATCTGGTTATATTTTACTACCTTATTTCACTAATAATTGCAAAATGGTTAGAGAAAAAGCCTACTATTAATAATTTTATTAAAGTAAAAATGTTAGATAAAATCTATCGTAAACTTAAATAAAGTTACAGTAAATGAACTGGTATAGGCAGACATTTACAATAAAAGCCTTTTTTATCTCAGAATAATTGAAATTAACGATATAGGATAACCTTAGAAAACAAATAATGAATAGAAAAATTTTAATAATCAAAGGGCATTCAAAAAATGATATTGAGTTAAATGAAGATAACGCATATATAAATTACTATTATAATTTTTTCAGGAGTATTGCAGGAGGTGCATATGAAGAAGATGAAATTATTTGTTTAAGCGAACCAATATCCAATAAATTAAAACAATTAGTTTTAGAATTAAAACCTGATTATTTAATAATCGTGTTACTTGGACATGGCGCAACACAAGACGATAAACAATTATTTCAATTAAATAGCAATGAAATCATTAAAGCAGGGCAATTGATTTTAGAGTCAAGCAAACAATTAATTATATTAGAAAGCTGTCGAACGGATATTAAGAATATATTTACTGTTGATTTAACAGATAAATTGCCCAAATTCAAATATGGAGGGGTAGTAAAACGTCCACTGAGTAGAATAGAAGCAAGACAACTTTACACTAAACAGCTCTATAATTGCGAAAATGGTATTGTGATTTGTTTTGCTTGTCGAAAAAACGAAGAAGCCGTGAATTATTATTTTTCACTTGCAGTAATTCAAATTGCTTTTGATTGGCATTTAGAAAATGGTAACTCTACAACATTATCAATTGTAAGTCTAATGAATTATTTAGAATATGAACTACCTCGATTTACGATTGAACAAATAAACAAAATACAAGTTCCAGACATGAAAGGAAATATTAATTTCCCAATTGCTGTAAGTAAATATTAGTTTATAAAATTAAACGACTATGGATTTTTAATCCACAGTTTTAAATAACGTACATTAGAAATAAGAACCGTAACTTTGTAGAAAAATAAAGCTATGCAACCCGTTTCAATTCGTATTACAGAAGATAAATTTATTGTATCCATTGACAAACAATGGGTAGATGGAGAAGCCTTCGCGCGTTTCATTGAAAAATTGAAAGTTAAAATATTGGCAAAAGAAGGAAATCTTGACGACACTTTAGAGCAACTAACGCCTAAACAACCTCTTCAGACAGCACGTTACGCAGCAGCTCAACAATTCAAATCTTCTGCAAAATCTACTCATATCACATCGAAATATGACGTTTATGAGCAATAACAAAATATTTTTAGACAGTTCTATTCTTGTCGAATATGTAAAGGAGAAAATATGATTTTGATTAGCTCAATAGCTGATTTACAAGTCGTTTTTCCTTAAATTTTATCAATAGTTAATATTGCAGTATCGAAAATTTATTAAAGCAATACACATTGCTGTATCAGAAAGTAAAGGAAAAATCTGTAACTTTGTAACAAAATCAATCCAGTTCTCCAATCATCAATGACAGATAAAAAATGAACGCTTTAGAATTTTCAACAAAAATAGAGCAAGGTTTAATTCATTTATAACGACATTTTTTGTAAATTAGCAGTGTGAAAGAACCGAAAGAAATAGGACTTGATTTTATCATTGACAAACTAACCAATTCCATTGAAAATGTGATTTCGGGCGACAGTTTTGCAACTGATATTTCGTTAATGACATCGACTGATTTAAAATCAATCATGAAGAAATTGAGTTGGCTTTTTAATTGGAAAGAGGAGTTTAAACAACCTGAAAGAGACGTTTATAAACTTACCATTGTCAATAACTCAACAATTGTTCAAGGACTAATAAGTTTGGAAGTTAAAGCAGACCACGTTTATATGCACTTGGTAGAAAGTGCACCTTTTAATAAAGGAAAGACAAAAATTTATTCAGGTGTACCCGGTAATTTAGTTGCTTTTGCTTGCAAGCTTTCTTTTCAACGGGGTCATGAAGGGAATGTAGCATTTCTGTCAAAAACACAACTCATTGAACACTATGAGAAGACACTTGGAGCATTTCATTTCGGTGGACGAATTATGATAATTGATACACAAGCGGCATCAAAACTTATCAATAAATATTTTCAAAATCAATGAAATAAAGATGAAAAAATTAGAATTAGAAGTCGATTTTATTGGCGGACAAGAGCCACTGACACCAGAAGAAGAAAAAGCATTGAGCGATTTTTTCAAACAGCGTAAAAAGGTATCATTAAAACTGCTAACTAAGCAACCAATTAAAACTACAAAGCAGTTAAAGCAACTACCAAATACACCCGCGTGAACAAGTGATACGGTACACTTTTAACAACCCCTCACTTCTAATACCTTTTCAACAAATCTTGAAACCGTTTCTCTTGTCGAAAGCGCGCCCAGCGTTGGTCATTGGCATAGAGGGTTGCGGTAATCCCCTCAGTCGGATTGCGGTTTTGTAGGGCTTTTTCAAGATATTCATAAAAATGCGCGTCGTCTCCTTTGATGGACATCACTTCTGCGTAAGTATCCCACGAATTGCCGTCTTTGGGTTCTGCTAAAAGGGCTTTTTTCAAAACGTCTTCCGCAGCCGCGTAATCTTTTTTATCCATGTAAAAATAAGAGAGATTGTTGTAAGCAAACGAAGCGCGGGGCAATAACTCAATAGCTTTTTGATATTTGGATAAGATATTTTTTTCATCCGCTTGGCATTTTTGAAGCATATATGCCCAATTGGCGTACGTCCAGCCTTTCGCCATATTTTTATCCAAGAAAATACTATTGAAACCTTTTTTCTCAATATTTTCAGAAATGCTCACGGCACGGCGAGCCAATGGCACATAAGCCGCTGTATCCAAGCCTTGATTTTCCAAATTCACTACTTGCGACATCAAAATATTGACCATCTGAGCATAAGAGGCGATGTCGTTGGGATACGCTTTTTGAAGGGCTTCGGCTTTCTGAAAAGCTCCTTCAAAATTACGTTGCGCTAAGAGCAAATTTGTCCAACTCATATACCATTGAATGCGGTCATAATGATAAGTCGCATTTTTACGATTGTTGTTGAGTTTGAAATCAATCTCTTGTAAAAGCGTTTCTGCTTGCAAAAATTGCTGTCTATCCAAGTAATAATACACCAAATACTGAGGGGTCGTCCGACGAATTAAAAAAACTGCACCTTCATGAATGATGCTATCCAAAGGTTGTTTATTTCGACTACTGAATAGCGCATTTTGTATTAAACCGTTTTGTGACTGAGGGGTAGCGGCTTCATCGGGCATTTGCAGCGAGAGGTTGAGGGTATTGCTATCCAATGTAATATTGCCTTTGATGGTTCTATCTTTTTTACCTAAAAGCACTTTGCCGACTTGAAAAAGAGAATGCAAATCAAAATATCCAGCGCGGCTGCCTGCACTAAAATTGAGGTCAGAATGATATAATATTTTGCGATAGGCTTCCGGATTTTGCTCATCGTAGTAGCGTTCAGCTAAAATACCTTGCATTTCTGACAATATTTTATTGATAACCACTTCACTTGAATAGCCTCTATCAACCAAAGAAGGCGGCACGCTGAAACTATCAAACACATAGGATTCATCTTTTATGGCTTGCCGAAATGCCCATAAAATCCAAAAAACCAATAAAAGGATAAAAATCCTGCCGACTAATTTCAAGATGCGGTCAGCATTTTTAACAAAATCCATAAATGGCGAAGTGGGTTTGGTTGTGGGCTTCATATACAATGATTCGTTTTAAAATAAAAGGTAAAGTTAAAGATTGTCTTTAGGTTTTTGTATTAAAAAAACTTTTCCCTTCATCTATAAAATACAGCATTCTATCCATTCAAATCGACAGTCTGTCCGGATTGGGTGCAACACCTATAGAAATCACCTTAAATCTAAAGTTTAGCCATGAAAAAGTATTTTAATCACCTGACTGTTTTGTTAACAGTTTACCTCTTAACGGGCTTCCAACTCAAAGCACAAAAAATTACAGGCGTCGTAACAATGCCACCGACCAACCCCAAGAATTTGCTACCGTGATGCTGATTTTTTTTTGTCATTTAACAAATGAAATAATTATCATATAAAATGTAACTTATTAATATATAAAAAGGTAAAAAATAGGGAAAATCTTTTTACCTAAACCTTTTTTAAAAGTTCAATAAAATATGAAAAAATCCATTCTAACACTTGTGCTGCTCATAAGCGCATTCTATGCATTTGCTAAAGAAAAACCAAAGCCAGAAAATGAGCCTACTAATTCTACCGAAATAATGGTAGAGGACATTGAAAAAACACTGAAATATCAAACGGGGGATATTGTTATCGGCGATAATTTGGCAAAATTGAAAGTGCCTATGGGTTTTCGTTTCCTTGATGCGGCTCAAGCCAAATATGTCATTTATGACGTATGGGGCAATCCTAAAAATGAGGGCGAAAATCTTTACGGTTTAATCGTGCCTGAAAAAATAGGCGTAACAGAAGCAGGAAGCTGGGCTTTTGTCATCGAATACGATGATATGGGCTTCGTAAAAGACGACGATGCAGATAAAATCAACTACGATGACCTAATGAAAGAGATGAACGATGGCGAAGCAGAAGCCAATGCGGAGCGTGTTAAAATGGGCTTTTCGGCAGTTCACATCGTCGGCTGGGCGCAAAAACCCTATTACGATAAAGATAAAAAAGTGCTGCATTGGGCGAAAGAAATTGCTTTCGGCGGTGAAAACGAGCATACTTTGAATTATAATATCCGCGTATTGGGACGCAAAGGTGTTTTGGTTTTGAACGCCGTTGGTGGCATGAATAATTTGCCTGAAATCAATGAAAAAATAGCGGCTGTTTTGGGCAGTATCGAATTCAATGAAGGCAATAAATATGCGGATTTCAACCCTTCGGTGGATAAAGTAGCGGCTTGGACAATTGGCGGTTTGGTCGCTGGAAAGGTTTTGGCTAAAGTAGGGCTTTTTGCAGTTATCCTAAAATTTGGCAAGGTCATCTTTATTGCATTGGCTGCGGCAGGTGGCGCAGCGTGGCGTTTTTTTACAGGCAGAGGTAAAGAAGCAGAAGCCTAATTAATGATGAATGATAAATGATAAATGATGAGTTATGAATGATGAAATATTTAAATCATTGACAATCAATTGTTTATGATAAAATTTATTCAATTTTAATTTTTAAAAAAAGACCCCTCAGTATTTTGACCTTTAGAAAGATGGTTGTACTGAGGGGTATTGATTTAGAGTTTTTTCAATAAATGGTGCATCACATCTATACCCCCTCAGTATTCAAGCCTTTAATCATCATTTCCAAAATTTGTGTAGCCGCTTTCGCAATCACCGTTCCGGGACCAAATACGCCGGCTACACCATTTTTATAGAGAAAATCATAATCCTGAGCAGGAATCACACCGCCGACGATGATGAGAATATCTTCGCGGTTGAGTTTTGTCAGTTCCATAATCGTTTCAGGCACAAGGGTTTTATGCCCTGCGGCGAGGGAGGAAATGCCAATAATATGCACATCATTTTCCGCCGCTTGACGAGCCGCTTCGGCAGGGGTTTGAAAAAGCGGACCAATATCCACATCAAAACCCAAGTCGGCGAAGCTTGTAGCAATCACTTTAGCCCCTCTATCGTGACCGTCTTGACCCAATTTGGCAATCATAATACGCGGGCGACGACCTTCAAACCTTGCGAACTCATCGGCTAATTGTTGAGCTTTTTTAAAATCATCATTCATTTTTATTTCATTGCTATAAACGCCTGATATTGAACGAGTTACGGCTGTAAAACGCCCAAACGATTTTTCCATTGCATCAGATATTTCACCCAAAGTTGCTCTTTTTCGAGCACATTCAATGGCTGCTTCGAGTAGGTTGCCCTCGCCTGTTTGAGCCACCGTTTCGAGGTGCAATAAAGCAACTTTTACTGAGGGGGTGTCCCGACTTGCTTTTATGTTATAGAGGCGAGCAATTTGGGATGTGCGGACAGCATCATTATCCACATCCAAAACATCAATGTCTAATTTGTCTTCAGTTTTAAAAATATTGACACCCACTATCAAATCCTTTCCACTATCAATCCGCGCTTGTTTTCGAGCAGCGGCTTCTTCGATTCGGAGCTTGGGCAAGCCATCTTCAATTGCTTTTGCCATGCCGCCAAAAGCTTCTACTTCTTCAATCAAATCCCACGCCCGTTGAGCAATTTGGTTGGTCAAATATTCCACATAATAAGAACCGCCCCAGGGGTCAACGGCTTTTGTAATATTCGTTTCTTTTTGAATAAAAATCTGCGTATCTCTTGCAATTTTTGCTGAAAAATCTGTTGGCAACGCAATCGCTTCATCAAGTGCGTTGGTATGCAGCGATTGCGTACCGCCGAGTGTAGCAGCCATTGCTTCAATGCACGTTCGAGCAATATTATTGAAAGGGTCTTGCTCCGTGAGCGACCATCCAGACGTTTGGCAATGCGTCCGCAAAGCCATTGATTTTTCGGATTTCGGATTGAATTGCTTCACTAATTTTGCCCAAAGCATCCGGGCAGCCCGCATTTTAGCAATTTCCATAAAATGATTCATGCCGATACCCCAAAAGAACGACAATCGAGGAGCAAATTCATCAATATCTAATCCTACTTTCAAACCTGCTCGTATATATTCGAGACCGTCAGCGAGCGTGTAAGCAAGTTCAATATCTGCTGTTCCGCCCGCTTCTTGAATATGATAACCTGAAATAGAAATTGAGTTAAACTTAGGCATTTTCTTAGAAGCGAAGGCAAATATGTCAGAAATGATGCGCATGGATGCTTTTGGTGGATATATATAGGTGTTGCGCACCATAAATTCTTTCAAAATATCGTTCTGGATAGTACCGCTCAGTTTTTCAGGTGCCACACCTTGTTCTTCTGCTGCTACAATATAAAATGCCATTATCGGAATTACTGCCCCATTCATGGTCATCGAAACCGACATAAGGTCGAGCGGTATTTGGTCAAAAAGAATTTTCATATCTTCGACCGAATCAATCGCCACGCCTGCATTGCCCACGTCGCCTTTCACGCGCTCATGATCGCTATCGTAGCCGCGGTGAGTAGCAAGGTCGAAAGCAACTGATAGCCCTTTTTGCCCGGCTGCCAGATTACGGCGGTAAAAAGCATTGGATGCTTCGGCTGTTGAGAAGCCAGCGTATTGACGAATTGTCCACGGCTGAGAAACGAACATGGA
>JAYUUR010000140.1:0-5663 GCA_043754475.1 Saprospiraceae bacterium
AGTGCGGAACTGGAGTTCCGCGATACAAAGCCGCAAAGATAGAATGAAAATTATGTGAAGAAATTTATTTTTTCACATAATATTTTTTTGGAAAAGTTACCTTTGCAATCGCTTTTGAAAAAGCATTAAACAATGATGGTTTCATATTCTATAACTGATTGATAATCAATGAAAAACTCTTATTTTGACTTGGTGGACCAAACCTTCGATTTTCCGCAAGACGAGTTCACTTTGCAAGATAATTGCCTTCAATTTCATGGCATAAACTTGTATGATTTAATCCAGAAATACGGTACGCCAATGAAGGTAACGTTTCTCCCGCGCATAAGCCAGCAGATACAAAATGCTAAAAAATGGTTCAATAATGCGATAGATGATTTGAATTATAATGGTGAATATTTCTATTGTTATTGCACTAAAAGCTCTCATTTTCGCTTCGTTTTGGATGAAGTTTTGAAAAATAATGTTCAAATTGAAACTTCTTCTTCATTTGATATTGACCTTATCAAGAAGCTTTTTCAAGATGGAAAAATCAATCGAGACAAGACTATCGTTTGCAATGGTTACAAAGATGCGTCGTATGTTCATAAAATTGCACATTTAGTCAATAGTTTGGGTTTTACGAATGTCATTCCTATTTGTGATAATCGTGATGAGATTGATTTGTACGATGCCCACATTGTGAAGACTTGCAATATTGGTATTCGAGTAGCGACGGAGGAAGAACCTAATTTTCAGTTTTATACCTCTCGCTTGGGCATTCGACATACAAGGATTGTCAATTTTGTAAAAGATAAAATTTTGACAAACCCTAAGTTCAAACTCAAAATGCTCCATTTTTTCGTGGATACGGGCATCAAGGATACTACTTATTATTGGTCAGAATTGCGCAAGGCTATTAAGCTATATTGTCAACTCAAGCATTATTGCCCTGATTTGGATTCTCTCAACATTGGTGGTGGCTTGCCGATTGCCAACTCATTGAATTTTGAATATGACTATGCTTATATGATTAGCGAAATCGTCCGAACCATCAAAACTTATTGCGATGATGAAGGCGTAGCTCAACCTGATATTTATACAGAGTTTGGAAAATATACGGTCGGTGAAAGCGGTGCAACCGTGCTGGGTGTAATTGGTCAAAAACAACAAAATGATAGTGAGTTGTGGTATATGGTCGATAATTCATTGATTACGACTATTCCTGATGCGTGGGCGATTAACGAACGCTATATATTACTGCCCGTCAACCATTGGAATAAGGAATATACACGCGTCAATGTGGGTGGATTGAGTTGCGATAATGCTGATTATTACAATTCTGAAGCGCATTTAAATATGGTGTATATGCCCAAATTTTCAAAAAATGAAGAAATGCTTTATGTTGGCTTTTTCAATACGGGTGCCTATCAAGATGCACTAAGTGGTTATGGAGGGGTGAAACATTGCCTCCTCCCCTCCCCTAAGCGCGTTTTAGTGGATATAGATGAGAATGGCAATCAAGTGGATTGGCTCGAATCGGCGGAGCAAGATGCGGAGTCTATGTTGAAATTATTGGGGTATTGATATTTTCAACATTTTTATATATAAAGCCTTGCAAATAACTGATTTGCAAGGCTTTATATATTTTATGAATACATGCTATGTCTTTTTTATTAATCAAATATATTGTTAATAATTCATTTTTCACAAAACAATATACTTCATTAAAAAAAATATTTACTTTTTAAATTAATAACTTATATTTGTAATCTAAGTTTAAAAAATATCTGTCTTTTTAAGTCAATTAATCCATCCTGTATTTAAGCTCTAACAATCATGTTAACGTCGTGATGAATCCTGTATTTGAAAAATTATTAAACCAAATTTTTTCAATCTTAAAATTCAAACATCATGAAAAAAACATTCATTATTTTCTCAACAATCACCTTGCTGCTTTTCGATGTGTTTCCTATTAATTTATCGGCTCAGTGTAGCGGTTTAGTTACTCAAGCAGGTTCTAACACTTCAATTACCAACTCTACGGTTGGTCAATCATGGTTAGCAGATTGCACGGGTACGGTACAAACTATTCAAGTTCAATCGAGTCTTCTTGCACTGACTGTTACCAACGTCACACTAAGAATTTGGCAACAAGGAATACCCATTATTGGCCAAATAACAGTTATTTACATCCAAACAGGTGTTACAATTACGGGTGGAGGGGCTACTACAATTTTCAATTTACCCGATGTACCAATCTCATCTGGCAATACCTATTTTTTTACTCTAACAGCCGAGAGTCCTGCTACAATTTCTTTACAAGCAAATGGGCTTGGGACGTTTGCAACAGGTTATGCCGTTCAAACTTCTTTGTTTGTGCTAAACAATCCAACCAACGTTTCAGATCTTGTTGAAGTGGCTTTAACTGATCTCACTTTTAATATAGTGGCTACTGCGGCTCTTTTGCCGGTTGAACTTACAACTTTTAAAGCTTTCAAATTAGGCAATCAAAGCCAGCTTGATTGGACAACCGCCACTGAATCTGACAATCAACATTTTGCCATTGAGCGCAGTAAAGACGGTAAGAACTTTAAAGAAATAGGTATGGTCAACAGCAAAGGCGCGTCTTATGATAAACAAGATTATACCTTTATTGACCCTACGCCTGCTAAAGGTTACAACTACTATCGCTTGAAACAAGTGGATTTTAATGGCAAATTTGATTATTCAAAGGTAGAAATGGTGGCTTTAAAAGGTTTTGCAGAGGTTATGCTATACCCCAACCCTGCTAAAGAGAGCATCACTATCGAAACCTCTGTGAGCGACATCCATGAAGTAAAAATTATGGATTACATGGGTCGTGTTTGGCTATCTAAAAGTCTTGATAATAGCATCAGTCAAATCAATATTGCTTCACTTCCTAAAGGTCTCTATTTTATAGAATGCCTGATTGATAATGAATTGGTAAGAAAGAAGATTATTAAAGAGTAGGATGTTCGTTATTTGTTACCGGTTTTCCATTAATCACAAATGGATAACCAGTAACAAATAACGAAATATGCTTAAACTTACAATTGCGAATACGCCGTAGGTTCCAAAAAGGTTTTATAAATTTTTGAGACAGTATTCGCATATTCAGGGGCTTTGGATATTTTTTTCCAAACCTCATCGGCACTGAATTTTGCCCAATTCTTATCGTGCTCTTCCATATTTTTGAAGGTAATCATATAAGTTAAGCGCGGCATATTACCACCTGCTATGACTTCTCCAAAGAAAACAGGATTTAAACCTGTTCGATAAAAAATATCCAACTCATCTTTGTTAAACATTAAAACCTTACGCCGAACAGCATCATCACTATATCCTTCATAGCTGCGAACCTCAAATATACGCGGTTCATTTTTAGGCTGAATCAACTTCGGTAATCCATCAAAAGCGAGCATAAGAGATGAACTCATACGATTGTAAGGCACTCTGTCGGCTGGTAAATTATAAAAAGCAGCAGCAGCTTTTTTATAATCTTCATCCATTGTTACTTTTTCATTAATAGATTTGAAATCGTCGAAAGACGCATACGGTATGAGTATATACACCTTCGCAGGATCTGATTTGCCCATTTCTGTAAAGACACCCACTGTTTTAACACCCAATTTATTGAAGGCAGGAATCAAGGCATTTTTAAAGTATTTCTCTACTTCGCCACGTGGGGAGTTAAAATTAAATTCATACTCGCGCCATTCATACAACTCTTTAGCAGCAGGTTTTGGCTGGTTTATGAGCGAATTAGCTGTTAATACTGAGGGGGTCGCCAAAAGCGACGCTTTTACAAAATGTCTTCTTTTCATTGTAAAATGAATTTTTAAATTGATTTTGAATTTTCTTTTAAAGAAATCGTGGATTTACAACACTCTTAATTTCCGAAAAAGGAATAAAGAGTTCAATCTCGCCATAAACATAAGCCGCTATTTCGTAAGGATTGTATAGAAAAAGAATGCCTTTAGACGTAATACAAAAATTATTAGATGATTTTATCGAGTTGTCAAACAGATTATTGGACAGTGGCTCATTTGGTTTCATTTTGAATTGCCGACGGACAGCATTGGCTAACGCTTTATTAATGGTTTTTTCATACTTCGGTAAAAAAACATCATTCAATGTTAAGGCTTTTTTTTGCGCTAAATCATAGGTGACTATGTTCGTTACATGATTGCCATGTGCACCGCCAGTATAAGAATAAGTGCTATACCCTATACTCAACAAGCCTTTTTCATTGAAAATAATAGATAATGAATTTGACTCAGCATAATTCAACATATTAAGTGCTTCGACCGTCGAATCAGGTTTCTCTTCTGCTAACATATCCAAATAGGATGCGAAAAAAGTATCTCTTATGGCATTCCCCAGGTTTTCAACCGATACATTGGCGTAGGATTTTTCTAAACTATCGCCTTTAAAATTCATGAAAATTTTATCTTTTAGAAAAGTTGCTATGCCAGTCTCAACGCTTTTTGAAGGTAAAAGACAGTGCATATCAAATTCAGCCATTGGGCTTTTAGCTGAATTTTTCCACAATTTCAATGAATCATTAAAATTATAAAAATCGAGAGCAATAGCACCGTCTGAATTGGTTTCTTTTAAAGTGAAAGTGAGCGTCCGTTGACGTGAAGTATCGCGCCAAGTACCTGAAAATGAACCATTTGCATCAAGTTTACCTACAAAAGCTATGTCTTTGTCTTGCAAACTGGCTTCGTGCAAAATAATATTACCAACTGAATCCGTCTCACCATAAAAAGCAATGGGCTGTTGATATTTATCATAATAATAATGCCCTCTATAATTGTAAGGACCAAAATCGGTGCTGCGGCTTTTGATTTGCACCAAATCCATCGTAATAGCGAAAGAATCAACCGTGCCTTTTAAATGTTTGTAAAACCCGTCGGCAGCCGTTTTTACTGAGGGGGTAGCTGTAGTCGCATTGATTGAAGTTGTCTTGTCATTTTTACAATTGACCATGAATAGGCATGACAGAGCGAAAAATAGAAAGTAGCTGTTCTTCATTATTTAAATATGGTTTTTAAAATTTTCGTAAAAATATGAATTCATAGCGTAACAGCGTAGCTGATGAGCATAATTTTTCAACATACTTTTTTCATTTCTCACAGGTATTTTTTTATATTGTAATGACTTAAAACTCAATCCTTTTTGTATTTTACCCGCTTAAACGATAATTATGAAAGCAGTTTATTTAAAAAAATATGGTAACAGTGCATCTGCCTTTGAAATAAAAGAAACAGAGATGCCCATTGCAGGCAAAGGCGAGGTGGTTATCAGAGTGATTTGCTTTGGTTTGAACTTTGCGGATGTCGTGGCACGAAGAGGGCTTTATCCTGAAGCACCCAAAAACCCTGCGGTGTTGGGCTATGATGTGGCGGGCATTATCCATGCAGTCGGTGAAGACGTAGAGGGCTTGAGTGTTGGTCAACGTGTAGTGGCACTCACGCGTTTTGGCGGCTATGCGGAATATGCTAAAACCAATGTAGCAGGTGTTGCTATTTTGCCTGATTCAATAGATTTTGCATCGGCAACGGCCTTGGCGACACAAGGCTGCACAGCCTATTATTGCGCTTTCGAGAGCGTCACTTTGCATGAAGGCGATAGGGTTTTGGTTCAAGCGGCGGCTG
>JAYUUR010000141.1:0-16877 GCA_043754475.1 Saprospiraceae bacterium
GTCAATGCTCAAACCAATGCGACCAATGGCTTCGCTCAAAATAGCATAACCTTTCAAAGCCAAAAACTCCGCTTCAATCGGCACATAAATTTCATCGGAAGCAATAAACGCATTGATGGTCAGCAGCCCCAAAGAAGGCGGGCAATCAATGAAAATAAAATCGTATTGATGAGTCAAAGGAGCGATAAGCCGACTCAATATCTCTTCCCGTTTGAACTCTCCTGACAGTTCAATTTCCGCTTTAATTAAATCTAAAGAAGATGGAATAATGAATAACCCCTCAGTAATGGCAACCGGTTCTAAGGCATATTCGCCTCGCAAAGCTCCATAGATGGGTTTGTGCGCGTCCAACAAACCTAAGCTTTGTGTCAGGTTAAATTGTGGATCGAGGTCAATCAATAAAATGCGTTTGCCTTCCATGCTCAAGCCTGCACCGATATTGACCGTTGAGGTTGTTTTACCAACGCCTCCTTTGAAATTCGCAATTGAGATAATTTTGCCCAATGTTTACATTGTTTAAAGAGTTTACAAAAAAGATTAGGCATAAAGTTACAATGTTTACAAACATTACATAGTAAATCGTGTAAAAAATTATTACTTTGTTTACATAGTATAGAGTAGTAAAATAATAAAAATGAGGTGACTTATAATTGAGTCGCAGTTCAGACAAACAAAGGCACGCTCTTTTAAAGCCATTTATTGGCATTTAGAGCTATTTAGAAGGATTGTGCATCCAATTTAGCATCAAAATTTTTAAAAGCCTTAAAAGTCAAAAAATGGCTTTAAAAAATTTAAAAAAATTACAATGTTTAACATGTAATTCATGTAAACATTGTAATAAAAAACTAAAAACAATTTTTTCAAATGATTGAGTTTAATTTTTAAAAAACAATGTTTAGGATAAATTTAAAAAAACTTAAAAAAGAAATTTAAGTTTTTTAAGTTTTCAATCTTTTCTTTTTATCTTTTACTCAGTACATTATTATTTCATAAATTATTGATTATCAATAATTTATGAAATAATTTTTTTTTATCTCGGTACATTTGTGGGGTCAACTCGGTACATTTGTGGGGTCAATTCGGTACGTTTATGGGGTCAACTCGGTACATTTGTGGGGTTTCACTGATACACCTATATTTCATCGGTACATTTATGGGGTTTTGAACCTTTTTAGCTTATTTTTCATAGAGGAAAAAGATTTATTTTTTACAATTCGGTACACTTGTGGGGTCTTCATGGTCATGCGTAATGTCTTATTCGGTGCATGTTTAGGCTTGATGTAAAATACTCTTTTCGGTACAGAGATATTTAATTTGTACCGAATAAAAGAGTTTCATACATTTGCCCTAAAATGTAATTAATACCAAATCCACTAAACTATGCAATCGCCCAATCTCCTTCCCGACAAATATGTGCGCATTGACAACCAATTTGTTTTTAACGCTCGTTACCGTTTGCCCGCTCGCGAGCAAAAGATTATTCTTTACCTCATTTCTAAGATTAATCCAATAAAGGAAAACGAATTTCACAAACAGCGGCTATCTATCAGCGAGTTGAAACAATTGCTCACGCGTGAGGGAGCTAAATACGGGAGTTTTTACAGCGAATTGTCAACCATAGCGGAGACAATGACCAACTGTAAAATCACATTTCCGACACAATTTGAGTTCAATGGCACCCGTCTAAAAGGAGCTATCAATTGGTTTCAGCATTGTATTCCCATAGAAGACGAAAAAGGAGAATTGTATTTGGAATTTGTTTTTTCTGAAATTTTGAAACCTTTCATCATTGATTTAAAAGAATATGTTAAAATAGGGATAGCAGAAGTTTTTCCTATGCGCAGCGGTTATGCTATCAGAATGTTTCAACTTCTGAAAGCTGAATATGACCGTTTGAAAGAATATAAAAAAGTGGTCCACTACGAAGTAACACTCGATAAACTCAAAGAGCTTTTGGGTATTGAGGGCAAATATAATTACCCTGATTTCAAGAATTTTAGAGTCCGCGTTCTTGACCCCATTCGAGATGACATCAACGAATTTAGCAATCACATCCAAATTGATTACGATTATTTAAAAACGGGTAAAAAAGTAACAGGCATCAAGTTTATCATTACAGCTAAAAATGATAAAACGCTCAAAATCATACCCCCCTCAGTATCAGAGGCTTCAAATCAAGAAAAAACCTCAAAAAAGAAGAAAGAAACCACTCAAAAACAGTTGGATTTATCGGATTTAACCCGTGCCCAATTGCAAGCCGTCAAACTACTTTCTGATTTTGGTGTCTTTGAAGGCATTGCTGTCAAACAGATATTACCCACCATTGGCGGTTCGGAAGTCGTGGGTTTTGAAGATGTCTTTATACAAAAAGCCTTAGCTTATTTTCAAAAAAATGCTAAACAATGGAATATATCCGAATTGGGAGCACCCACTTTTGTTGTTTGGTGGCATGAAAAAAAGATTTTTGATACGCAATCTGATTCAGGCGTCTGGGGTATTTTGATGGAGCAAGTGGCAGAAGAAAAAAAGAAAATGCAAAAGAACGACCCTATCGCTTACGACAATCGCCTCATGGCTCGAACTATGAACAATACCGCTTTTGAACAATGGTATCGACAAAATAAAACAATTTAAAAACCTAATTTATGCGCCTAAAACTCACTCTCTCATGTCCACCCAACAGCGTATTAGCCTACGAGCATCATCATGCTTTGCGGGCTGTCATTTACAAAGTCTTACAAAAAGCCGATTCTGTATTCAGTCAGTGGCTACACGAACAAGGCTATGAATCGCAAGGCAATAAAAAATTCAAACTCTTCACCTTTGGCTTATTGACAGGCAAACCCTATCGGCATGACAAGGCTAACAATCGCCTTGTTTTTCCAACGGGTATTGTAGAATGGCAAGTTTCGTTTTGCGTAGATACTCAAGTGGAGAAGTTTGTACAAGGGCTTTTTAAAAGCCAAGCATTGGAAGTAGTGGCAGCGGGTACAAAAGTCGTTTTTCAAGTACAAAGCGTTGAAATAATAGAAAAGCCGGTCTTTACTGACACCATGCGTTTTCGGGCACAATCAGGCATTTGCCTCACTGAAAAGACAGAAACGGATCGCTACGCCCAATTTCGCTCACCCAATGATGCCATTTTTAAAGAATTATTCTTTAAAAATTTGCACAACAAAGTAGAAACCGTCTTAAAGCAAAACATTGCACCCCCTCAGTATTTGGATTTAAAAATACTCACTGAACCCAGAATGTGGAGTGCCATAGTCCCCAGCGATGAGCCTGGAGGAAAGGATACCAAAACCATCGGTTATCGTTTTGATTTTGAAATCACGGCGCCAGTTGAGTGGTTGAGCATTGGTTATGATGCAGGATTTGGTGGAAAGGGTAGTGGAGGGTTTGGATTTTGTGAGGTTTTATAAGAATAAAATTAGAATCTAAGAGAAATCCCGTTCCCATTCGTTGCGCCAGCTTTTAGTTAAAGAATCAATTTCTTCTATGGTCATTTTGTTATCAAATGCCCCTATCAATTTGGTTAAATCTATTTTTTTGCGCGGTGGCAAAATGCCCATTTCTTCATGCTCTTGATTTAACCTTTTAAGCAAATCGGCAGTATTTTCTACGGCACTGCCCTCAGCTAAGGGCAGTGATACGCCTTCGCCTTGAGTATTTTTAAAAGGATTTGTTTGAACACCCAATTTTTTAAAAAAAGTCATCAAGAAAGATTCGTCTGCCTCTTGATAAGTAATAATGATACTTTTAGTCATTGCTTTTAGTTTTTAAAATGGACTAATTCAATTCAAAACTTAAACAAAGTTACAATTTTTAACAAAAAGAATATACTGGTCGCGCTCGTTCCTTACGCATTTTATTTGCAATAGTAGAAAAGCCTTTTTTCTATACAAAAGAAAGGTTATCGAGTACTTATAATGTCAGTAAAGAAGCTAAAAAGCTGTTGGAGAAGAAATTTTGATTTTTTTTTTGAAAATACTGAGGGGTAAAAAAAAGCCGAAAGATAAAAATATCGCATGCAGATTTTTGAATCATTTGATAGTACGATTTACATAAAGGAATACTATGATTTTGACACTCATGGTTTTGTTGTCATCCATAAAACACATGGTTTGAATGAATTAGAAGGAAATAAGAAAATAGCTTTATTACTTGCAAAGTTAGGTTTATGTGTAGTCTTATTGCCAAATTTATCAGATTCTATTGCATCTGATGCCTCCATTGATGGCGAAATGTGGGAGTTTAAAACCATTTCGATTACAGGTAATCTTAGCAATAGAGTACATAAAGTAATTTCTAAAGGAAAGCATCAAGCGGCTAAAATATTGATTTACATAGCACAATCATATACAATGCACGAAATATCAAAAGGGATAGACAATGCCGTAAGAGTTGATAAAAGTGAATTAATCAAAGAGATAGGAATTTTATTTGAAGATAATGGGAGATTGATTATAGTAAAAAGAGAGGAAGTTATTGATAAATCATTTAATGAAAAATTTCAAAGCCATTAAATGACAAAGGCGGGTTAGACTTTCGTCCATCACCGCCTTAGTGGTGACCATCCGTAGACAGCCTAATTTTTATGTGTTTTAAAAAAGATTCTATGCAAAGTTATGTATAAAACAAATAAAAATCAAAAATAGTGCTGAAAAACTTCTTTTTTTCTGAAATACTGAGGGGGTAGGCGTATGTTGCCATATATGGGGGGGGCAACTTTGTGGAAAGTTTTAAAACCGAAAAAGCCAAAGGGCTTTTTATAAAACAATGAAAGAGGATGAACTTGCGCCCAGAGCCTCTTCCTCGTGGTGACCATCCGCAGACGATCTATTTAAAAAAAGTACAAACCCACTTGACACCGTGCTGTATATCGCAACCAGTCCATGAAGTCCCTTTTAGAAATCAAGCAACCTGTACTTGCTTGCAAAAGTAAGGGGTAAAATATTGATAGTCAAGAGATGTGAGGAAATTTGGTTTTTTTTTGAAAATACTGAGGGGGTAGGGCTTATGTTGCCGTAGGGGATGATTCAACTTTGTGGTGTAATTGAGAGGAAATAAAAAAAGCCGAAAAAATGTTTTCGGCTAAAATCCCCAAAGGGTACGATTAAAAATTAGTTATTCGACTACAAATCAAATAATATTTCAATTCCAAAATGGTGCGATTAAAGAAAATATCCGTATATTTGCAAGTGAGTACGAGTCAGCTCGGTTTCATAAACGCGCTCCATGCGCAGGTTGCCAGTATTGGCACGGTGCCGAGAACATTCGTACTCTTTTTATTTTATGCCAAAGGGGCTTGCTTTAGAAATTTCAAACACATCGAAACTGTCATAGATTCTTCCTTTCCCTTCGTTTTCATATATATCATATATTTTTTCAAATTTATTTTCCAAAGCGGCAAAGTAACGCCTATCGCCTTCGGAAATGAATCTTCTAATTGCCCAAAGAAAGTAATCAATTATACTCAATTCTGCATAATCCCTACTTGGTACAATACGGCATTTAAAATGAGTTTCTACAAAGTGTTTACTTTGTTCTTTCAATGCTTTTTCCAATGCATTAATAAACCGTTCTTGGGTATTACTTTGTCGTTCGCTCAAAAAAAGCATATACTCATCTCCGTCTGTATATTGAAAAGCGGATCAGCAAGAATCCGCTTTTGAAACTCAATAATCTTGTCCTGCAAATGTTTCCTATTTTCAATGACAACCATACCCAAAATCAGTACTGGGTCAAAATCGGGCTTTTCGTACAGTGGATGTTTGCGCCTACGATAGAAAGTCGGGTCGCCAGATTCATCAATGAAAAAGTGTCTTTTTTTACTCATAGTTATGTCTTTTTTATCCATTATATATTAGTCAGTATTTTACTTGGTAAAGCTAATTTTTTTAATTTGTTTTACACCAACAAAAAATAAAACAATAAATGGACAAAACACCCGAAATAGACCAGCAAAAACTGCTTCGCCTTTTCAAAATGATTTGGTTGATGAGCCCACCACGAGGGAAAACGATTGAGCAAGAATAAAATAGTTGATTTATCAAGGAGATTTATATTGAGAAAGTGCATTCTCGAAAAAGTGTTGTATGTCTTGAACTAAAGATTGAGGTTGTAGCACTTTAACAGCATTACCCATACCAGTCAATTTTCGGATAAGTTCAAAATTGATTTTTAAGTACATTTTCACAATTAAGTAATTTTCAGTTTCTTCTACCTTTTCATAATGGTAAAAAGGCTTTGAAATAAAATATTTAGCTTGCAGGGCATTAAATTGTAATAAGATTTCTTCAACTGGGGCATTATAGTCATTGGTCATGCCAAAAGTATGTTTGAAATATTGTTCAGCAGTAAAGTCTGAGGGTACATCAAAGTATTCTTTCAGAATTTCAGGTTCACCAATAATACGCTCTAATGCAAAAGAAGTAATACTGTTATAAGGTAAAAGACAACCAACGATATACCAACGATTGCTGTGTTCTTGTAGAAAAAGAGGCTCTATTATGTGTGTATTGCTATTTGTAGATTTAAATGTTTGATATTCAAAAGTGATTCTTCGAGTCGTTTCAATGGCTCTTAAAAATATGGATAAGTGCTCTGTTCCTTTATAAAAAGGGATGGGTTCAAAAAAAATTTTATCAGAGCCGCGTCCGTCTTCATCAAGTTGATACTTAACCGAGTTCTCAAATTTTTGAATCAATCCTTCTAAGTTTTTGAAAATAGCAAGATGTTGAAGTTGTTTCAATGTGAGAACTAAGAATTTCAATTGTTGAATGTCTTCACGGCTAACACCAATCCCCTTTTGTGGCATTTGATAGCTTTCATGTAAAAAATAGCCTTTTTCTCTTTTGTTGTATGAAATTGGCGCATTATAAGGTGGATTTCTTAATAGGGAAATATCTTCCATTAATGTACTTCTTTGAATATTACAGCGATTCATCATTTCATCAACTGAAGCAAATACACCTTTTCTAAGGTTAAGAAGTTCAATAATTTTCTCAAATCGTTCAAGTTGTTGCTTGTTTTTAGGCATTTTGAAATTTTTTTTTGAAAAATATTTTAGCATCCGAATAGAACGGACGCAGTGGATTCACCTTTGTACCATAATTAAAAAAGAAGAAAATGAAATACGAACTCATTGACCAGTATTTTGAACCAACTGTTTTTCAACCTACGGTACAATTATATTTGGATACGGTCTTTGCTCAAATTGTTGAGCATCACAGTATGACCGAAACGAAAGGCAAATTTAGACATTTAGATTTGTTCGATATGCCTTATTCTGTTCACATTTTGAACGGTATGATTCCTATGTTACAAATCTATGAACGATTTTTAACTACAAAGCAACAACTTAATCATGCTGATACTGAGGGGTGGTTAAAAGTATTGATGTTGGGATTTACTTTTCACGATGCAAATAAACTATTGCACTTAGAGGAGGTAAAGGGTAGAAATGATTTGGAACATGCCATTGAACAACTTCATTTTGAAAAATACCAATTGGATGCTTTTTTTCCTGAATGGCGGACTTGGCACAATGAAATTGCTTTTCTTGCTTTGGCAACTGAAAATAGAACATCTGTTTTTGCCAATCAATTTGCAGTACGTGGCGAAAAGTTTTTACGCGAAAAACTACAACCTTTTTGCCATTTAGCCGATGGTTTTGCTTCAATTCAAGAACTAAACAGTGTTGAAGAAGCATACAGTGTCTTGTCTAAAAAACTAAAAGAAATAGAAAATGTAATGGGTCAAAAAATGCCTATTTCGTTTGTTGAAATACGCGCCAATCCATACATTTTATTGAGTCAAAATGTTTTGCAAGCTGCAAGAAAGGTATTTAGCCCAGAAAAGAAAGTGTTTTACACGCTGCGAAATGGTTTTATTTATTTTGGAGAAAACGCAACGAATGAGGAATTGATACAGATTCGTCAAGTCTTTAATGAATTGGCTAAAAACTTAGACCCTGTTAAATTAACGAGTATTGATGCTCAAAAATGTGAATTTGGTTTTATCGGTTCAGTACCATTTACCACAAAAGTGATTGATAAAATAGCCGACAATTCGGCAGACAGTCTTTTATTGATGTCACCTAATGGCAAAGACAAAATTCGTAATTTCGATGATTTTGTTCAATTATTACGCAATTTATTAGATGTTTATGAAACGGCGGGTTATTCCATTGAAGTTCAACCCGATGAAAAAAGTGGACGTTTGTACTTGCGTTTTGATAAAAAGATTGAAGAAGAAACGGATGAAGCGGATTTTAAAAAGATTTTCATTCTTCATAAAATCCAATGGCTAAATGCTAAAAACAATAAGGCATGGCAAGCGGATTTAGATACATGGACTGGCGCAAATAGTAAAAAACAAGAAAAAAGTAAAAAGCCAGTTGTCGTAGATTCAGACAAAATTGATAGTTTTAATAATGAATTATTACAACCAATTGGTGACCTTAAAACGGTGGCTGATGTGGTTAAATTTATTGAAAATTGTACCAATTCTTCGGCAGGTATTTTGAAAACGGTATTAAATATCATCAAGACAAATCAAGTTTTGGCAGAAAAAGATACCCCTCAGTATATCGCCGAATTACAAGAGAATATTATCAAAGCTTTTGATAAACCGACAGAATTGGTTGTTAGGGAAGGTTTATTAACTGATTTTGTTACACGATATTTTTATGCTTATGGCTGTGAAGATTGGTCGTATTTGACAGATAATTATCAACCTTCGATTCCACATAAAAGTAAAATGTGTGCTTTCACAGGTGGTGATGCTACAAAACCATATACAGAAGGCGTTGCATTTGGTATGAAAGCAAGGGGTTTTACAAATCGAACAATTACATCACTTGCCAATACACAATCATTTATTTCAGAACTGTATGCCGAAGAGAACAAACTGCGGAAAACTCATTTTTCGGATGCTTCAGATGCAAACTTGATTGTTTACAATGATTTTTTTGAAACCAATTTAGATATTAATCATGATGTTATTCGATCAACAGTTAAAGCCAGAAATTTGAAGTGGCTTGACAAAGTAAAAATTGAATTTGATAAAAACGCAAATTTTGAATTAAACCTATTCAATCTCACTTTTTTAAGGATTGACTTTAAAATAGAGCCTATTTTCTATTTTGTTCGTCGCACTTTATTGTTGGTTAAAAAATTGGGTATTCGCTCATTTGTTACAGGTATTATGTCACCGTATCAACCACATAAAGCAGTCTTTCATTTTGAACAAGCACCGACATTTTTAAAACAATTGGGTTGGCATCAAGTCCGATTATTGGAAGTCGAAGAAGTATTGTCTGAAATGACTTTATTATTGTTGTTCAATCCCAAAATGCTTGAATCGAATCTTTTAAAAGTAGCAAAAGATAGGCGTTCTTATTTTCAATTATTTGATAAATTGAAAGACGACGACCAAAAGAAAGTTCGTCCACGCCTTGAAAAATTTATTTCATCATTTAAAAACAGGTTTCCAACCATGACGATTACAGAAGAATTGGTAGAGTTGGCGGTCAAAATTGACCAAGCTAATTATCGTAGTAGCGGCGCACAAGAAACGTGGCTTATTAGAACAGCAACAG
This sequence comes from Saprospiraceae bacterium, assembly GCA_043754475.1. Lineage (GTDB taxonomy): Bacteria > Bacteroidota > Bacteroidia > Chitinophagales > Saprospiraceae > JAAFJT01. The sequence continues at coordinate 9,605 of JAYUUR010000141.1, forward strand.
ATTTTTTGCGACAACTTATTAAACAAGGTTATGAACGAGAAGAAATCATCGGAAAAATTTCAGGTGAAATTTATCGTAAAATGAAAAATGAATATGTTGAAGACAAACTCAACACAATCGAAAGTTTTTCAACTGCAATTTATGATGTGCTTTACATGAAAGGTTGGCGCGGACAAATTCCCATTTCAGACGACCAAAAGAAATGGATTTATGAATTTGCTTTTGTTTACAAAAAGCGTTCAACCGAACTTGCCAATCAACGCCAAGCCGCTGCGAAAGCAAAAGCTGAATTGACTCCCTCAGTATAAAATCAATTTTTTGACATTTTAAAAACTAAAATAGACAATGGAAGAGTTATTTAAAATTATCCCGAAAGACTATTTTGCTACTGATTTGAAGAAAAACACATTGGGTAGTATCAAATTAGCTTTCCTCCGTGAAGTCACGGGTAACTTGATTATTCGCAATAATTATGCAGATGAAACAACCATCTTTCGCTTATCGAATGAGCGTGAAGTCGTTGAAATTCCTGCAAGGAAACTCAAAAGCAAAGAGAAATTGTTGGGTTTGAAAATCTGCCGACAATTTGATGCGGTTGATGAATCAGTTCGTTACAATGTTATTAATTCATCAGAATTTTTAGCAAACCCAAATTCGGTTTTGTTTGGTGATACAGTAACTAAAGAAAACGAAGCTGTTGGTTTGAAAAGTCGTGCTATTTACGATTGGGCTTATTCGATTCGGGACGTTTCACAAATCACAGGCACATTGCAACACAACGCATTAAGCGAAGGCGGAACTATGTGGAATGAAGAAGAAGGCAAGCTGCGTCAATCTCTTTTTCAAGTTCAATATGTCAAGCCAGGCACATTATTTCCGCATTTCATTACCGTTGAAAATGTATCAGTAGAATTGTTTATTCATCTTTTGTCTTGTGTTTTATATCAAAACAATTATGGCGCACAAGACAGTACAAGCGGCGCAAACTTGCGTAATCACTTAATTGGTGTTGGTTTTTCAAGGTTTGAACAACCTGTAAATAGTTATTTGATTGCCAAAAATTGGCAAGGCGAAACGGTTAATTTTGATACTGTTTCATCGGCAATTAGTGCAACTATGTCAACCGCTTACGGAAAGGGTTTTGTTAAAGGTGAAGGATTAACAACTTTAATGCGTGAACTGCATGAAAACGATGCCAAATTAAAAGGCGTTTATGCAAAAGCAAAAACGGATTGCTTAACTTTTACAAATAGCATTGGTATTAAAGGAAAAGCCGCTAAACCAAAAGTTGAAAAACCTAAAAAAACAGAAGACAATGGCTAAAATCCTAAAATTGACCTTACTCAATCACTTGTTTTATTATACTGAAATAACAGGTGGCGGTGCGTCAACAACTTTGACGGGTGGTTTTATTGGGGATTTAGCATTGACTTATGCTTTTGCAAATGCTTTACGACCAATGGAAATTAAGCATCGAACACAACCCGATTATGCCGAGATTCGAGATTTTGGGTTTTATTGTACCGTTGCAAGACCCCTCAGTAGGTTAATGCAAACAGATATTTATACTCAAAATACTTTATTTACAGACGGTTATCCCGACCTTGACAGTATTGATAAGTCGGGGAAATCGCCTTATAAAAACTATCGTCAAACGCAAGGCGTGGCAATAGGGAGTGAGTTTGTAGCATTGTGGTTAGGCAGTGATGAAAAATTACCGTCTGTTATACGTGTAGGTCGGGCAAAAGAAACACTTGTAAAAATTGAAGAAATCGCCCCCCCTCAGTATGCGAGCTTTCAAAAAACGTATGGCGATGATTTTTGGTTAAATGCCTTTTCATTACGAACCATTTTTGGAAATACAGATAAAGCTGTTAAAGTATTAACCCGAACACCAAAAGCTCGTTTACAGTTTGTGGTTGAACAATACAATTTAATGCAGCATTTATCGCTAACCGATGTACAAGAAATTTTTGAACCTATTTTCAAAAATTAATTTATACGGTTTAAGTTCCCAATTCCGAAGGAATTAAACATGAATAGAATAATCAAAAGAACGTTTCCTAAACTCTGAAGGAGTTGAACGTTAATTGCTAATGTATTCAAGTTTTCTATTCAAGTTCAACTCCTTCGGAGTTTGGGACTTTGTCTTGTCGTCTTTCTATTCATGTTTAATTCCTTCGGAATTCTGATAAATTCTAACAAATGAGTTTTCAAATTAGCGTTAAGCCGCAATACGTTTCATTAACTACTGAAAGTGAGAACATTGGTGGAAAAGATTGTCAACTTCATGAAGTCCAACGGCGTATGAAGTTAGATTTCGATAAATTACCTGAGTTTACAGTCATTTCTGCACCAACTGGAACGGGTAAAAGTTATGCTTTCCCATTTCCTGTTTTGAAATCAAAAGCTAATGAAGACTTTTACGATACCAATAATGAAAAAGTAAAGGGGCTTATTGTGTTGCCTACAAATGCTTTGATTAACGAATTGACCGAAAGTTTTATAAAGACTTATCATCCTCAATTAAAGATTAACCGCTTGACAGGTGTAGAACTTGATGAACGACAAGTAAAAGGTTTTGCTCGTTGGGAAACAGCATTGAGTATTTGTAAAGAAAATGATTTGGTTATCACAAATCCAGACATTATAAACTTTGCAATGCACGGCGGTTATCATCAATATTCGTATGAAAACAAAACGGGTGCAAGAGAATTTCATAATTTCCTTGCGTTATTCCAATACATCATTTTTGATGAATATCACCTTTACGATGAAGGACAAATAGCCAATCTACTAACCTTAGTGAAATTAAGAGAATGGCTTTTACCCGAACATAAAATGCGATACTTTTTTGTTTCCGCTACTCCCGAACCCAATTTGATAGAAATACTGAGGGGAGAGGATTATGTTGTTGAGGAAATTATTGAAATAATTACAGATGAATCTAAAAATGCCCGCCCAATTCATGGGAAACTTGATGTTGAATTTATTCAAACAAAAAAATGGGCAGATATAATAGAAGAAAAACAAACCGAAATAGAAAATGAAATTAAAAACGGACAGCGTGTTTTATTGATTGCCAATGAATTACGAGAAGTTCAGTTATTGGTTGAAATGCTTAGGGAAATGTTTCCTGATTATCAAGTCGCTGAAAGTTCTGGTTATTGGACAGATGATATAAAAACTGCCAATATCATTGTGGCAACAAACAAGGCAGAAGTCGGTGTCAATTATGAAGTTGAGTATTGCATTATGCAAACAGGACGTTATTTTAGAAATTTAGTTCAACGTTTTGGACGTGTTTCACGCGGCGATATGTCGGGCAAAGTGATTATTTTAATTGAAGAAGAACCACTTTTTCGGAAACTGAAAAAGGCTTTTTCAACTTCAAATACTGAGGGGGTCAATTATTATGATTTTTTAGAGCGTTTACGGCAACATTTTCAAGAAAGGGCTTTTTACAGCCAAATTGTTCCGTCATTTATGGGCGAATATATGTGGTGTATTCGCAACAATATCAAGCGTTATCAAGAACATAATACATGGTTGTATTTTGATAATCGAATGGAATCAGTAGATTTTTGGCATAGTAAACATTTTCAAAAAGTTAGACAAAGTTACTTTATCATTAATGGCATTGACCAAATTATTCTTAAAGCAATAAAAAGAGCATTAAATAAAGAAACTATCAGTAAATTAGAAAAACACTGGCGCAAAGACCTTGCAAGATTATATGGTTATCCCAATGTTAGAGATTGGGTAATTTGGTGGGAAGATTATTTAAAAACTTATTTGGCGTTTAGAAATAGTTCAAAAACGGTTCAAATTATTGACCAATATCGTAATAATCAGGAAGTGACTTATTCTCTTGATTGGATTTTACAACATCGAGAAATACTCAATATTGAACGAGATAAAGAAGGTGAACCAATCCGCTATACTATTGGAAAATTTAAAGAACGCGATAAAGATTTGCAATATGAAGTTTCAACATTGCCCAGTATTGGTGCAAAAGAAAATTGTTTTTTATCTTACCAAGAATTGAGAAGCGGAATGTTTGATAAATTATTTTGCAGAGCAATAAACCGCATTATTGAAAAAAATAAACGGGGTGTTGAAGATAATAATCAGTGGCAAATAGAATTAGCTGAAAAGTTATTAGACCTCGCTAAAACATTTAATAGTAAACGATTGCGAATTATAGATATTCAAGTTAGTAATTCATTTTCTTTAAATATTTAAACAATGAAAAACAAAACCCAACCCTTCGCCACCCAATACCCCTACCTCAACTACTGAATAAACAGTTAGGAATGGATAAGAATGGGTTTTAATGAAGATTTTCCCTACGGCGGTTTTAAATGATTTTGTCACTTATTGGGTGATGAATGACTATTTTGAGGTGTTCAATGGGCTGTTTTGTTGTTTTGACCGTTCTTTTTTGGCTTAAAGCAAATCAAAAAAGGGTTTAGGCAAACCTCAAAAAGGTTTGTACAAATCGAAAAAAGGTTTAGACAAACCCGAAAAAGGTTTGTACAAATCAAAAAAAGGTTTGGATATAATTTATTTGATTATCTGCTAACCAAAATAAGGTTAAGTGAAACTCTTTTTTGGTTGGTGTTCACCCAAAAAAGAAAGGTCAATACCTTTTTGAGGATATTGACCTTTGAAAAAAAGACTTTGAAACAGGAAAGATTTTAGGCGGCTTTTAAATCCACATTCTCATCTTTTTTCTTGTTGAGCCTGACTTCCAATTTTTGGAAATCCTTGGTGATTTGATTGTCTGATTTGCGTTTGGGCGAAATAGAAGGCAAATCTTTGTACTTTTCTTTGATAACAGAGTCCTCTTCAGCCGCAGCAATGTAAAAGTCTTCGGCAGTTGTCCAATAAAAGCGCAAATCGGAGGAAACAATGTCGCGTAACGCCTTCGAGTGCCCTTGATTTTGAGATTCGAGTGTCTCGATATCCGTCAAAACATGGTGCATCTCCGTTTTGAAGGCAAAATCAGAGGCATCGTACTTGGTGTTGGTGACAGCCTTGGGGTTGTCTTGGACGAAAGCCAACCATTTGGTTGCCGCTGGGATGTCTAATGTGTTCATTTTGCCATTCGTGGCTTTAAGAACAGCGGCGAAAAGCTCGTCTTTTTGCCGATTGTATTCGGCGTGAACCGCCTTTATGGCAGTTAATTTGTCGGCTATTGAGCCGGAATTTTGATTTGAAGCCATTTTAATAATGGATTTAAGATGATTGAATTCATTTTCAAAATTGTTTTGGCGAGTAAGATGAGTTATGTGTATATTTAATATGTTTACAAATATACTATTGAAATATATTAATAAACAAATATTTAATGTTTTTTATTTCACTTCATCGTGCTTTTTTTTAAAATTTAACATTTGGTGCACAATGGGTTTATTACTGAGGGGTATAAAAACCTATTTTAATAATGAAAAAAAGAGAGAGTAAAAGCCATGAAATCGGACATCATCATCTATCAAACCGAAGACGGTCAAACGAAAATAGAAACCAAGATTTAAATACTCAAAACGGTTATTTCAGAAAAACTGTCAAAATCCTTAGCGTTCACCGTAGCGATAATGCTGATTTGGTGCGCTAAAGCAATAGATACAATTTCGAGGTCAAAAACTTTATTACCTCTGGGTTGATATTTTTGAAGCAGATTCTCAAACACCAAAAGGCTTTGGTTGTCAGTAAAAAGCAAAGTAGCGTTGGTACAAATCTGTTTATAGAAAGCAAAGGCTTTGACAAAATCAATATTTAGCTTTGACGCTACTGCAAAGTATTCGCTAACATTTTTTGTTGTCATGTGTAGCGTATAAGAAGGATTGTTCAAAAGTGTAGCTGCCCTTGAATGATAGAGGTTTTGGTCGTCTAAAGCATATAAAAAGATGTTGGTATCAACAACGATGTTAGTCTTCGTAGGCATAATCTCTCAAATTTGGAATATTATTTAAAGCACCATTGAGGCTAACAGAGCCTATGAGTGACCAATTGCGTTGCTCAGGTTGCGGTTGTTGAAGTTCATCTTTAGGCTTCTTTTTCTTAGAAGATTTAAGGCTCAGTTTATTTTCTAATCCGTATTTTTTAAAAATTTGAAGCCAATTCTCCAATTCGGAAGGATTGTCAAATTTAAAGATAAGTTCTGCCATGATGCTTTTTTAAAATAAATGACTGAATGTTATTTGAACTTTTCAAGTTCAGTTGAACATTGCAAAAATAAGGTTTTTTGACCATCTTTCAAATTTTTAAGAATGAATATCACCGCTACCCACATCAATTATTACCACATCTGCCGCCGTAAACTATGGCTTTTTAGCAATAGTATCACGATGGAACAAACGTATGATTGCGTGATGAAGGGGAAATTGATTTAATGTGATAGCTTAAAGTAAAGTCAGCAACAGCTGCTTAAATTCTTGAAATTTCAAGACATTGATTGTAGGAAAATCTATCTTTTGAAGAATGTTGAAATGGCGGTCTTCTGTAACAATGAAATGAGCATTTGATGCAAAAGCACAATTGACAAATTTATCATCATCAACATCATGGATGATAAGACGCATATCAAAATATACTTCGGTACGGATAACATTGGGCAAGATTAAAAGAGTACCCATAACTAATTCTGCGATTTCAGAATTGTAAATTTGGGTAAGTTTTTCTTCATATTCCAAAAGGATTTCAGTTGTCACATACAAAGTAAATTTTTGATTGAACAAAGCATCAAAAATAGAACTTGACAATGAACCACCGGAAACTGCTCGAACAATGATATTGGTGTCAATAACAATACGAAGGGGGATGTTAGCCATTTTGCTTCAATAAATCGTTGATAATCTCGTCAGTATATTTTTTTTCATCCCATATCTTATCCGCTTTTGCACGCGCAATAGCGAAAAGATATTTGGCAACGAGTATTCGGACACCCGCTAAATGTTCGTCTGGAACTCCTACACTGTATAGTTTGAGCAATTCTATTTGCATATTTGATAGTGGCGCATGTACTTGTATCATCTCGTCATTTTTTTTACAAAAATACACTTTTTTAAATCAAAAAAATACACCCTCAGTAAAATGGCAAATATCACCGCTACCCACATCAATTATTACCATATCTGTCGCCGTAAACTATGGCTTTTCAGCAATAGTATCACGATGGAACAAACGTCTGACCTCGTGACAGAAGGGAAACTGATTTAATGTGATAGCTTAAAGTAAAGTCAGCAACAACTGCTTAAATTCTTGAAAT
>JAYUUR010000142.1:0-5565 GCA_043754475.1 Saprospiraceae bacterium
GGGTAATGGACAGAGTTTGAAACTTGCAGCAAGTTATTTGACAAAAAAACAAATAAAATTTTGGACTAACTTAGTCAGAATACTTATTACACAACCCCATTTCACTTGCTGAATGAATGCGGAACTGGAGTTCCACGCTACATAAAAAAACGGTCAACTCTTTTCAGAGGTTGACCGTTTTTAATGAGATATTGGATTATTGAGATATTTTGTAAATAATGTAAAACATTGATTATCAATACAATATCCTAATATCCTAATATCCTAATATCTCAATAATTATTTTCGATTATACTGCATGAGTAAATAAAGGAAAGACGCTAAAGCGGCCAAAGCGGCTGCCACATAAGTCATAGCTGCCCACCAAAGGGCATCTTTTGCACCCGCGTGTTCTTGCGGAAGTGTCGTATTGGTAGTCTCTAACCATCTCAATGCTCTATTGCTGGCATCAAATTCAACAGGCAAAGTGATAAGACTGAACAGTGTAGTGATACCAAATGTGATGAGTGTAATCAGCAATAATGTTTTTCCGAAAGCACTTGAAATCAATAGAATACTTGCCATAAAAAGAAATTGCTGTAAGCCCGAAGACACTTTCACAATTGGCACAATAGCAGAGCGCAATTTGAGCATCGAATACGCTTCCGCATGTTGCACAGCGTGACCACACTCATGTGCTGCTACGGCTGCTGAGGAAATGCTGCGTCCGTTATAAACTGTCTCACTCAAATTCACCGTTTTATCAGCCGGATTATAATGGTCTGTCAAAAAGCCTTCTGCCAACTGTACTTTAACGTCATAAATGCCGTAGTGTCTAAGCATGGATTCAGCTATTTCTCTTCCACTCATTCCATTGCGTAAACTCACTTGTCCATATTGTTCAAACTTGCTTTTCAAGCGACTGGTTACGAACATACCAACGAGCGACATGATGCCGCCAATAATAAATAATCCCATAATTTTTTGGATATTTTTGTTTAAAAATGCTTTACTAATTGTGAGATATAAACCTTTTCTGTATGAAAAAGTTCCATCATGACGCTAAATTGACCCTAAAGGTACAAAACAATAGAATATACTGAGGGGTATATAAAAAGACGAATAAGCGGTTGATTTATTTTAATGTAAAAAAGAGGCTACCTTAAAAATCATTGACTTTTCAGGTAGCCTCTTTTGACTGCAAATTAAAGAGCATTTTACAGGTTTTTAATCTTGCCCATTGCTGCTTTTTGTTGTTTTGCTATTGTTGACACTGCCACTGCCATTTCCACCTGAATTATTATTGATTTTTTCAATCATCACAGGAAAACTCGCTGTGCTATAATTTGAAAAAGGTTTTTCATATTTTAATGGAAAGGTATAGTTTTTACAGAAATCATTCAAAAAAGCGGTCATGTCTTCTGCCTTAAAATTCTTAGAATTAGGTTTAGCATAGTAAGAAATATAACCAATAGTGCCATCTTTTTCCCAAAAAACATACAACCACATTTTTATACCGTTGAGGTCAAAATTCGACTTAGCACCGTGAGATTCCATGTGTTTCAGCAAATGCATCCAGCAATAATAAGCCGTTTCCATATCGTTTTTGCACGCCGTCACGAGGCTTGTTTCGTAATCTTTTTTGAGCCGCTCAAAAGGCGAACCATCATACTGTCCCAAAACAAACACTCGCGGAATAGACGAATCTGCTTTAATCAATAGGTTATTTTTGACAGGCATTAGTCCTGAATAGGTGTAATCCATTGCTTGAGCAGAGAAAAAACAAAGGGTAATACAGCAAGCGAACAAGGTTTTCTTCATCATATTCATTATCAATATTTTTTACATTGTTGAAAAAAGTGTAAAGCCTCCATCATAATTTAAAGACGTTTTTTTAGGGACTGAGTTTCGTAATATTTTGTTAATGTTCTGATTGGAATAGTTAATATGTGTTTTGTATAAAAGTTACAGAATTATTCAATACCCACAAACAAGCTCGAAAAGTACCAAAAATCCTAATATTAAAATGTTTTTAAACGCTTTTTATAAGCCAATTGCATATCATTAACATCTGAACATCTTATTAATCCTAAAAAAGCGGAAATTACCATGCCAAATAATACATTCTTCAATCAACTATAAACAATTACATTATTTGCAGTTTAGCAAATTTCAACGCTATTTTCTTCGTCTCATTGATTTCTGAAAAGTGAATCGCCGCTATTGGATTGTCTTTCCCGCCTTCAATTGTCACGACTTTCCCTTCTCCAAATCTCAAATGCAAAATGGTCATGCCAGCTTGGATAGTTTCCGATGGGCTGGGTTTGAATTGCGATGGGTCTATCTTCAACTCAGGCGTTTTGAATGTCGCTCGATTATAGTTGCCCGATATTTTAGCTTTTTCAACTGTATCCCTTTTGGCTGTCATCAAAGTACCCATGCCATCGAGGTGTTCAGTATTGATTTCATCTAAAAAGCGGCTCGCCTCAGCGTATTTCATCTGCCCATGTCTGTAACGACTCGTAGCGTATGCGAGGGTCAAATATTTCTCAGCCCGCGTAATGGCGACATAAAATAAACGTCGCTCTTCATCCATACCTTCAGGCGTATCTTTCGACATAAATGACGGAAATAAATCCTCTTCCAAACCACCCACTATCACCGATTTGAATTCCAAACCCTTCGCTGAGTGGACAGACATGAGCGTCACTACATCAGCATTTGGGTCGCTGTTATCGGCATCGGTTACCAAAGCAATATTTTGTAAATAGGTAGAAAGTGATTTATCAGGCGTCACGATTTCATCTACAATTTCATCATTTTCAGTGAACTCACTGATGGCATCCATGAGGGCATTCACGTTTTCCAAACGACCTAATCCTTCAAGTGAAGTATCCTGTTTGAGCACATCCAAAAGCCCCGATTGCTTGACGATATAAATAGCAATTTCATAGGCATTTGCCTTTTTTTCTCTTGAAATAAAGGCATTTATCAACGTAGTAAAATTGTTGAGTGCATTTTTTTCACGCACCGTGCCTTCATACTGAGGGAGTACCTGCCAAAGCGGAATGCCTTTTTCAGAAGCCATAAGCCCCATTTTTTCTACCGTAGCATCGCCAATGCCTCTTCGGGGTATATTAATAATGCGTCGCAAAGCCTCATCATCGTTCTGATTCACAATCAAACGTAGGTAGGCAATCACATCTTTTACCTCTTTCCGCTGATAAAAAGACATGCCACCATAGACGCGGTATGTCAGATTGATGCGCCTCAAAGCTTCTTCAAAAGGGCGCGATTGCGAATTGGTGCGGTACAAAATAGCGAAGTCTTTATTCTTTAAATGGTAGCGATTTTTATGCTCCAAAATTATATCGGCTACCCGTTTTGCCTCTTCTTGATCGCTCTGTGTTTTCAGGATTTTGATGCGCTGCTCGGCTATTTTATCCGTCCAAATGGTCTTGCGTATTTGTTTTTTATTATACGTAATTACCTCATTTGCAGCCTCTACAATGTGGTGCGTAGAGCGATAATTCTGTTCAAGTTTGAAAGTTTTGAGGTTTTTAAAATCCTTTTCAAAATCCAAAATATTATCAATCGTTGCGCCTCTAAATGCATAAATAGATTGTGCATCGTCGCCCACCACACACACGTTTTGAGGGCTGCCGGGATAGACCACCAATTTTTTTACAATTGAATATTGCAGAAAATTGGTGTCTTGAAACTCATCCACCAGCACATATTTAAATCGTTGGCGATATTTATCCGCTAAATCAGGGTTTTGATGCAATAAAACATAGATTTGATACAACAAATCATCAAAATCCATTGCCCCCGCTCGCTTGCAACGCATGGCATATTCGGCATAAATGCGGTAAATATATGGACGCTTCGTAGAGCGGTCTTGAGCCATCAAGTCAACATTTTGCTCGTAGGCTTTGGGCGAAATGAGGTTGGATTTGGCAGATGAAATGCGCGTTAAAATCGCATTTTCATTATAAATATCTTTCGTCAGATTCAATTCTTTAATGATGGTTCTCAGAAGGCTTTTGGAATCGTCGGAATCATAAATCGTGAAGTTCGACGGATAGCCAATGCGCTCCGCCTCCCCCCTCAGTATCCGAGCGAAAATGGAGTGAAAAGTGCCTGCCCACACCCGCTGCGCCTTCGTGCCGACCACTTTTTCGATGCGGTCTTTCATTTCTCGAGCGGCTTTGTTCGTAAAAGTCAGTGCTAATATTTCCCACGGAGCCACGCCCGTTTCTATCAAATGCGAAATGCGATACGTGAGTACACGCGTTTTGCCAGAACCGGGTCCGGCTACCACCAAAACAGGTCCGTTTGTATTAGTCACGGCAGCGCGTTGTACATCGTTTAATTCGTCGAGATATGAAGACATATTCAGTTAAATATTAAAAAACAATTAATTATGAATGTGTTTAGAGTTGGCAAAGTTAAAACAGGAATTTGAAAAAAATTGTTTTAAATACTATAAATGCAATGACATTATAACACTTCACATCAATTAGCTAAGTTTCAAACATATTTTACTGAGGGGGTCTATTTTTTTTATGGAAATTATTTTAAATACTAAAAATAAACCCTAAATTTGGATGAATTTTAAAAGAAGCAAAATGAATGATTTTTGTTTTGTTTAAAAAAAAGCCTCAATTAATTTTTTTCATCTAAAAAATCCAAATGCAATGATTTCAGCAGCAAACAAAAAGCGTATCCTCAGCGTCATCAACATTTTTGAAACGGGTAGTGCCGATGGGAAATATGATGATGTCACTATTTATGACGATGGCAAACCCGACGCCAACGGTAAGCCCACTCGCCAAATCACTTATGGTAGAAGCCAAACCACTGAGCAGAGCCATCTTAAAAAATTGGTTGAATCATATATTACCAACAAAGGTCAATTCGCATCTGATTTTCAGCCTTATGTAGCGGATTTGGGGGTCAAATCCCTTGTAAATGATACAAAATTTATTGATTTATTGAAAAAAGCAGCCCGCGAAGATGATGTCATGTGCACAACACAGGATGCTTTTTTCGATGAAGTGTATTACAAACCTGCCTTGAAATTTTTCAATGACAATAAATTTACGCTACCCCTCAGTATGCTCGTCATTTACGACAGCTATATTCATTCGGGCAAAATTCGGGACGATATTCGTAATACATTTGCCGAAAGTCCACCCGTGAGAGGTGGCGATGAAAAAGCATGGGTCAGTGCATATGTGAAGGCGCGGACTAAATGGCTTTTAGGAAGATCGAATCCAAAATTGCGAGAAACCATCTACCGCACACAATGTTTTTCAGTCCTCATCGCTTTGGGCGATTGGATGCTTGAAAATCCTGTCAGTGCCAATGGTATGATGTCGCGCGATATGGAAATGGCTGCGCCAATTGATCTTAATTGATATTTTGTCATTCAGTAGGAATCTCTTTTTACTTTTACAAATGCACAAAAGAGATTCCTACTGAATCTGAAAACTCCGAAGATTTTTTAAAGCCATAGCAAAAGGGTTAAAACAGGTATTTTTGCAAGGAAAACACATGAAATGCTAATTGAAAAATCCTGTA
>JAYUUR010000143.1:0-5559 GCA_043754475.1 Saprospiraceae bacterium
AATCAATGCTAATTCTTTAGGGTTTTATTTTGTAGGGTTTTAAAGTTTTTGACATCGATTCTTGATATTTCCAATAAAACTCCATTAGAATACAAAAGCCAAACTTCCCGAATATGTCTATTCCATCCATCTTGTAAAGCAGTTGATAAGCCACGAATAATTTGATTACGGTCAATATCGTCCCTTTCAAAATACACAACAACAATAGCTGCGCCTTGTCGATTAGCATTTCGAATGTGTGTTTGAATAGCATTATGCCAATTGACTGTTTTCTTAGGAAATTTGAAATCAACTAATCGTCCATTAATAGTAGCATCAGGATTTTTCATTTGGAAACTATGATAAAATGGCATTAAATATACGACTTTACCTTTTTGAGCTAAACATTTTGCAAAAAAAAGATTTTCTTCAAGCTCTTCTTCAAAGTGGGTTGGATGTAGATAAACTTTACCACCATTCATACATTCCCATACAAGTTTGTAATTGTCGGTCATCGCATAGTATTGATTTTGTTATGCGGTAAAAATAGGAAATTTTAGCTATTTCAATGTCTTGTTTTCAAAAAAAAGATATAAAAACTTAAGGGTTTTTTAATTTCTTATTACTGGTTTGAAGTTAAAGAGTATAGGTGAGATTTTTACTCATCCAAACATCAAATCTTCTCCCCAACTACCCCCGTAACAAGCCCCATCAATAAACTAAAAGACTTACTATTCAATCCATTTTTACTCAGCGATTGTACAATACCATCACAGTTTTTAAAGCTCAACAAATAGGGATACAATTGCAAATGCGCATCTTTATCCCCCCTCAGTATTTTGGATAAAAATGGGACAAAATGCCTTACATAATTTGTTGAAATTGTTTTAAAAAGGATATTGGGAGGCTCAGATAATTCTATCAAAACAAATTTTCCCTGCGGTTTGAGCAGCCTTTTTATTTCTTTTGAAAATAAAGAATAGGCATCGGGTGATAAAGTTTTTAAGCCAAAAGTACCAACGATAACGTCAATGCTTTCAGAGGGAAATGCATTATTGAAAAAATCTTTTGTATAAATTTCAATATTCAAAAGCTGCTGTTTTTCAACTTCAATTTCAGCAAGCGCATTCATTTTTTCTGAAATATCCAAGCCGATGACTCTGCCTTGATTGCCTACTTTTTGAGATAAAAGTGGAAAGTTTTTACCCGTCCCGCTCATCATATCCAGCACGACTGCTCCTTGCTGAATATCCACTTTTTGAATCGCTTTTTGACGACAATAAGATAATAAATTGAGTGAAAAAACATCGCTCATCCAATAATCTTTTGACAGCTTATCAAAATGTGTTTCGATGAATTGACTGCTGTATAATGTATTGATATTCAAACTCTTATCTTCAATCAAAGAGTTTTCTTTTAAGCAAATTAAATCCGCATTATTTATCATTTTCAGAGATTTCTTTAACTTTGGTCAATACATTTTTATGCATAGCATTGAGTAAATAATCGCTCCACCATTTCCAATAAAAGGCAGGGGTTATGGTGTATGAATATTGCGTTTTAGCGATTAAAAGGCATTGATTGTCATTCAACGGTTGAACTTCAAAAACACCATAATCGGATTCAAAATAGCCATGTAAATGTGCCGCATCCAAATCGTGATAGAGAGTCAGTTCGCGCATAGGGAGTATCTCTTGAGTGGCACTGAATTGTAATTTGGAAGGTGCAATTAATGAGTCGATTTTAAATAAAGTCAAACCATTATTGGTCTGACATGAAAGATAATTCAAGGAGTCTTTTTGTATAATTTCCATATCCAACGGATAGCTGACACCCGATTTTAAAAAGAAATTATGGCTTTTATTAAATGATACTTTTTGTGTTAAATTTTTCCAAACTACTGAGGGGGGTGCATTGATTTGAACGGAGGTTTGAGCGACGGATTCGATTTTCGCAGTGTCATTCACATCATATGTGAGGGTGCCAGGATTAATTAAAAATACCATCAATAATATGGAGAATTTGTTTTTCTGAAAAGCCTTACTCAAAGCGAAGCCCAATAAACAGCCGGCAAATGTGGGTAAGATAATTAAACCCACTGCCATGAGTATGCAAATGACGCCTTCGGCTCCCGCTGCCAAAAGCAATAAACTCAAAATGGTGATAATGCCGAGTGCTTTGCTCCAAGCGAGTAAGGCTTTGCCTTTAGAATTGGGTGCTTCTCGAAAACTGAGTATAAAGGCAATGGTGAAAGGGATGGAGAGGAAAAGCGTATAACCATAGACGCCATAATTGAGAATAGAAAAAATTAAGAAAACGAGTATGAGTAAAAGAGTGATGGCGAAAGCATTCCAACCCCTTTTTGAATTCATCATTTCAGGTTTAGGCTCTATTAAGGCTTCTCTGAAATCATCTAAATTGTCGTGCAAATTGTCATTTGAATTTTCCATTTGTATTATTTTTTTAGTTTCAATACAAAGGTATAAGTTATTTTCTGAACTTTCAATAATAATTGAAAGTTTAATTGAAAGATTATTTATGAAATGATAGACCCCTCAGTAAATGAGAAAAACCCCAACCTTATACGGCTTCTTTTGTTAAATCGCTTTACCTTGTCGCTTCTTAAAATTAACAATAAAAATCAAGGAGAATTAATATTTGGCTATAATCCGAATTAAAGGTTGAAATAATCACGGAGTGATTGAATGTGAATAACCTTCGATGTAATCGGAGGGTTAAATTGAGTGAGTTACCCTAACCGCGAAGCGGTTGAATGTGTAAAATTGCCAATGACTGACTATTTTATGATTTAACTGCTCCGCAGTTACCTAAATTGTTTCATGCACTACCCCCCGATTTTATCGAGGGTTATTCACATTCAATCACTCCGTGATTTTCAACCCATTTTTCGCATAAATAATTGATTCTTCTAAAAAAAAACTTACTCATTTTATGACTGCTTACATTCTAACCGTCGGCGACGAAATACTGATTGGACAAATCACCGACACCAATTCCGCTTGGATGGCACAACAACTTAACTTTCAAGGCATCCAAATCATCGGCAAAACGAGCGTTGGGGATGTCCATTCCGAAATCGTCAACACCATAGATTATGCCCTCCACCAAGCCGACCTCGTGCTGATGACAGGCGGACTCGGTGCCACCAAAGACGATATTACTAAAAAAGCCATAGCCGATTATTTTGGAATGCAAATGGTCTGGCATCAACCGACGTTTGACCGCATGTCGTTTTTCTTTAAAAAAATAAATAGAGAAGTAAGCGACATGAATAAAAACAGTTGCTACATGCCTTCTGACGCCACGATTTTAAACAATGACAAAGGATTAGCCCCTGGCATGTGGTTTCAGCACGGTAAAAAAGTGCTCGTTTCGATGCCCGGCGTGCCGTATGAAATGCAGCATTTAATGACTGATAGGGTATTGCCACGCCTTCGAGAATCGTTTCCGATGTCGCCCATCGTCCATCGAACGGTCTTGACTGCAGGCGAAGGCGAGACGATGTTAGCAGAAAAATTAAGCGCATTTGAAGATAAATTACCTGAAAATGTGAAATTAGCCTACTTGCCCTCACTCGGAACAGTGCGTTTGCGATTGACTGCAAGAGGAGAGGACGAGGCATATTTGAATACTCAATTGGATGCCTTAAAAGCTGAGATGGAAAGCATTGTTGAATATGCCGTAGCAGGTTATAACGATGACACGATGCCTAAAGTGATTGGTCAAATGCTGCGTGAACGGGGCTTGCGGATTGGCTCGGCGGAGAGTTGCACGGGCGGATATTTGGCGCATTTGCTGACGAGTGTAGCGGGCAGTTCAGAGTATTTTGAAGGCAGTATTATTGCCTATTCCTACGATTTGAAGGAAAAACTGCTGGGCGTCTCTTCAAATGTGCTGAATACTGAGGGGGCAGTGAGTGAGAATTGCGTTCGTGAAATGGTGCATGGTGCTGTCGAACGCATGGGCGTGGATATTGCGGTGGCTGTTTCAGGGGTTGCGGGACCGGGCGGTGGGACGCCTGAGAAACCTGTCGGTACGGTATGGCTTGCCGTTGGCAATAAAGAACGGGTGATAACAGCTAAATTGGGGATAGATAGAGGTCGACTCAAAAACATTGAATATGCTGCGAACAGCGGCTTAAACCTCATCAGAAAGTTTTTATTGCAAAAAGAAAAAGTGTAACTTTGCCAAAATTTTTAAAAGGTAAAAGTTAATTTTACCATTGATAATTTTGAGGAAAATTCATTAAAATACTGAGGGGGTGTATTCACACTTTCAACAACATGAAAGAAAAAGCAAAAAGCAAAATACAAAGCGTTACAATTGAAAATTTCACTTGCTTTGAAAAAGTACATATGGACTTTTCAACAGGTATTAACTTGTTCATTGGAGAGAATGGGACAGGGAAAACGCATGTGTTGAAGGCTATGTATTCAATACTTAGAAAAAATCCAAGTTTTGAGTCTATACAATTAACTTCTGAAAAAAATGGGCAGAAAGGTTTAGAATATGGTATGTCAACTATTTTAAATTTTGCAGAAATATTTAAAGATGCTAATTGTAGTCGTGATAGTAGTGATAAATATACTGTTGATATTAGATTTGAAAATAATGAGGTTGTAAATTTTGAATTTAAATCTAAAAACAATATTGTGCAAGAATTCGAAAGCAAATTCCTACCTCTCCAAGATAAGCCAACATTTTTACACAATCTTAAACCATTATTTATACCTTCAACAGAAATGCTTTCATGGTTTAAAGGCTTTGTTCCGGCTTATGAGCAAAGAGAAAATGGTTTTGATGCTACTTTTTATGATTTAGGAAAAGCATTGAGCTTGTTGCCTTTTAGGGATAATGCTATTCCCAATAAAAAAGAGATGCTCGAATTAATTGAAAAAACGACAAATATAATAGTTACACAACTTAATGGCGAATTTTATGTGAGTGTTAAAGAAAAGGATAGTAAGGCTTTTAATGCTTCAAGAGTCGCGAGTGGCATTAATAAGTTAGCACAAATGATTTACTTGATTCGCAATGGAAGCCTTACGAAAGACACAATACTTTTTTGGGACGAACCAGAGGTTAATTTAAATCCTAAATATATACGCCTTGTTGCTGATTTTTTAATGGCTTTAGCAAAAGCCGGTGTTCAAATATTTATAGCCACGCATGATTATCTTTTGGCTCATTATCTTTCAACAAAAGCAGATTATAGGGAAGTGACAGATGCACCACCTATGAAATTTTTTGCTTTTACTAAGGGTGACGGAGGTACAGAGGTTGAAGATGCTGACTCTTTAGCGGGTATTCAAAATAATACTTTATTGGATGAATATGCTGGACTCTATGATATGGAGGGTCAATTATTTAGTGAAAGCCTAAAAAAATAAATATTTATGATATACTTTTCTGAAAGCAAACTGCTGTTTACGCCGATCATCGAAGACGAGGAGATCCAGCCGCGCTATCTGTGCGGGCAGCCGGTGCACCGGGCCGCGCCGGCCGAGCGACTGCAGAAGTGGCGACGCGAGAGTCCGGTCGTCAGCACCAGCCACGAGG
>JAYUUR010000144.1:0-5555 GCA_043754475.1 Saprospiraceae bacterium
TTTTTCTTTCCAGCTATGTCAATCAACTTTTTTTAAAAAATATTTTCTCTGTAAAATCAATGCTAATTCTTTAGGGTTTTATTTTGTAGGGTTTTAAAGAAATTTAAAGAAGAATGAAGATATTATCTTATTTTTAAAAATGCTTCTGCCAATTCAAGCCCTTGAATTTGAGCATCAACGTATTCATATAATTCTTCATAATCTCCTTGTGCATGTTTTAGAAAACCCGACGCCTGACCATAAATTGCAGGCAATGTCAGTTTTTTGATGCAATAAAATCCATCTAAAAAGGTTTTGATGCCACCTGAAACAATGATTTCTTGGCAGCAAATTTTATCACCTAATTCTTCTACAATTTGATTCGTAAAATTCACCATTTCTGTTGCTGTATGACCGATATGAGCTAATTCATTATAAGCCTCTTGCCTCTCCGACGACCCCCTCAGTAATTCGATCTTTGAAAAGCTGGTACCGCCTGCTGCTGCAAAATCAACCGCTGCTAATGGCAATTGAAGCAATGTTTTGAGACTATGGTAGCCAAATCCTTGACCTACCTCTTTGACAATTATGGGAAAATTAAGGTTATTTAAAACGGTTTCAATGGTTTCAATTGGCGGGCGTTTGAAGCGGTCACCTTCAGGTTGAAGCCATTCTTGCATGGGGTTGACGTGAATAATTAAGCCATCGGCACGTAGCTTTCCAAGCATTTTATCAATTAAAAAAAGCTCTTTTCTATCTATTAAAACCTCCAACTGAGCAATGCCCAAATTGGCAAAAAGTGCCGACTCATCGCCCAATGTTTTTCTGACATCAAAATCTTTAATATAATCATCGGAGTATAATAATTGCCTACACGAACCTAAGCCCATACCGAATCCAAAATCCTTACATGCCCGCGCGAGGTTATGATTGATGGTTCGCGCCAATTCCGTTCCGCCCGTCATACTGCTCACCCACATAGGGGTTTTAAACTTTTTGTTTAGAAAAGTAAAAGGCTTCAAACTGCCTTTTTCGGGATGTGCAGCGAAGAGAGGCTCGTAATAAAAACGGCTATCCAATTCGCTGATTTGCGATTTAAAAGCCAGCTCAATATGGTCGCGTTTGCGGCTTACGGCTGTGGGGTCTTGTTCAGGCGAAACGGCTTTATTTTCTAAATTTTCCAAGTAAAAAGGTCTGTTTTATTAAAAAATGCTTAAAAAATTATGTCAAAAAATTCATCAAAACGTCTAATAATTCCTTGGGTTTTTCGGCATGCACCCAGTGACCCGCGCCCTCTATAGTGGCTAATTCAGCTTTTGGAAAGAGCGTTTTTATGGTCTCCATATCCGAATCTTCAACATAGCGAGAGTTGCCGCCTCGAATAAAAAGGGTTGATTTTTTGAAAGGCTCGCCTTCTGGGGCAGCTAAAATATGCTCATCATAATCACGGTGCAAAACGTCGAGATTCATTTTCCATTCGAAGCCACCGCCTTCTTCTTGTGCTCGGCGCGATAAATTTTTCAGAAGAAATTGAATAGTACCAACGTCTTCATCAAGTTCTTTGGTGAGGTAGGTTTCTGCTTCTTTACGGTCTTCAAGTGTAGAGAGGTTGAGATTGAGTAAAGCATCAAATATTTCCTCATGTCCGCTGGGATATTTTTTAGGCGCAATATCTATAACCGCTAATTTTTTGACAGAATCAGGGTGATTCAAGGCGAATTGCATAGCCACTTTTCCACCCATTGAATGCCCTATTATTCGCGCTTCATAAATCCAATGGTCTTGCATAAATTCTGCTAAATCATCTGCCAAAAGTTGATAAGTAAAGGTGTCATTGGTCTGTGGGCTGCGTCCATGATTGCGAAGGTCAATGATAAAAACAGTGAAGTGTTCACTCATTTTTTTGGCAATCGTCTGCCAATTATCCAAAGTGCCGAATAGCCCGTGTAGAATAACAACAGGCTCTCCAAGTCCAAATTCTTTAAAGTTTAAATCAATCATAAAAATTTATCGCAATTCGTAAGTCCTATAAAATCAACGCTTTATGATTATTTTTCAATAATTCATTTAAATAGTTTAAATCTAAATTTTTCCAAGACCCCTCAGTACTTAGCACTTGAAAACGAGCAAAAAGCTCTTCGGAAAACCAACCCAGTTCACGTGTTTTTTTAATGACCTCTAAGTGAGCAGGGTTTTTATAAGCATAATTTTTCATCGCTTCTTCATTTTCCCAAAGGCTGAAAGTGACCTGTTGAACCAAAGGTACTTCGCCTATGCCGACACTAAATATACACCCTTCGGCATCTTTTAAAGCGCGGCTTGCCAATCGGGAAGAATTATGAAAACTAAAAACGTGCTTCGTTTTAATAGTTCCTCGAGTGATGACTGCAATTGGTGCAGACGGATTGTTTTTACCTGTCGCTTCAAAAGGCTCAACAGAGTCCCATTTGCCATGCGCCATTATTGGTTGTAAAAATACTGTAAAGATTTGGGATGCTCGATTTTGATAGGATTTAAATACTTCATTTTGATTAAAAAAAAGTCGAGCCGCATCTTCATTTTTCCAAACAGCAAGCAGCCCATAAACCCCAAAATCTGGCATCAGATTGAATCCATTGCCTGAACCCGCTCCAAACATTTTGATGAAGGATGCACCCTTGATGTTGGCTGTTTGAGTGTTTAAAAAAACTTTTTTCCCCATTTGAGTGAAAGCCCACCAACGATTTTTGAAGCCTTCAAATCCAAAAAAAGTAATGCTAACAATTTGTTTCAAAGTTATATATTGGTTTTATAAAGCGTTGTTCCAAAGGAATTCCCTTGGGATAAATCAATTTTTTATACCGTTTTTAACAAAAAATAGAATTTAAAAGTTGTAAATACTGAGGGGGTATTTGTTAAACTTAAATGACGATTCAGAATTGGAGCAAATTTTGTTTCATTTATATTAAAATTGTAAATAATTTTTATTTTAACTTAATATGAATGAAATCGTGTAAAATAAACGTTTAAATTTGCGTCAATCTGTTAAACGAAAAACCATGTTTAAAATATTCAAAATCCTCGTTTTTATATGCTTCTCTCTTAATCTTGCGGCTCAAACGGCTGCTTCACTCGAAATTCAGGCGCGTAAAACACCTGATAAACGAGAGAAAATGTCACTGCTCTACAAGGCGGCAGAGCGTTATTTGGGGGCAAACCCCGATAAAGCATCCCAATTAGCCCATCAGGCATATATCATTGCTACTGAAGATTTGAAGGATTATACAATGGCAACCCGGGCTGCTTTTTTGAATGCAGAGGGTTATGCTCGACAAAGAGAATGGAGCAATGCTAAATTTCGTTACAACCGCAGTAAAGAAAGTGCTCAAAAGGCTAATGACGTGGATTGGACTGTGCGGTCGCTCATGAAAATGTCAGATATGGCTAAAAATGAAGGCAACGCTGCCGAAGCAGAAGCATTCAGAAACCAAGCCAGCGACCTCAAAAAACGACCCAATACTGAGGGGGTAGCTGCTTCATCCTATGGCAATCGCCCTTCCGCAACCACATCTTCAAATCCATCAACGGCTTCAACAATCCTCCCATCGCCTTCAGCCAATCGCCCTGCACCTACCAATCAAGTGGAAATGAATAGTTTGCGCGAACAATTTCGTAGGCAAACCGAGCAGCTTGAACGAGATAGGCAACGCATGATTAGCGAAGTAAATATGCTGAAAAAAGAGAAAGAATCGTTGAACAATGGCATGACTCAATTGCGGGTAAAAGAAAGAAATTTAACAGTAGAGACAGAACAAGCGAAGCATACTATTGCCCAAAAAACGCAACAATTAGCCGTTGTCGAAGAACAAAAAGATCAAATCAAGCGAGTGGCTACAAAAAAACAGAAATTGGTGGAAGCCTTGCGGAATGAAAATCTATTGGATTCTATCGCTTACTCGCAGGATAGGCAGGAGCAAGAATTTCAACTCCAAAAAGCGCATAATTTTAGGAATATTTTGCTTTTAGTATTAGGATTTGCGCTGATGATCGTTGGATTGATTTATAAAAGATATGTCGATAATCAAAAACAGCGTCGTATTTTGGTAGGAAAAAATAAAATCATTGAAGATGAACGTCAACGCAGTGATGAACTTTTACTCAATATTTTACCTGCTGCCATTGCTGCCGAATTGAAAAGCCATGGCAAAGCGAAAGCACAACGCTATGAACGGGCATCCGTTTTATTTACAGATTTTATAAATTTCACTTCTATTTCAGAAAGATTGTCGCCTGAACAATTGGTAACGGAACTTGATACATATTTTAAAGCTTTTGACTTCATTATCGCGCAATATAAATTGGAAAAAATCAAAACCATTGGCGATGCTTATATGTGTGCATCGGGTTTGAGCGATAAAATTTCCTCGCCGATTAATATTGTCAAGGCGGCTTTAGAATTACAACAGTTTTTGAATGAAATGAAAATTGAAAAAATACGAAAAGGCGAGCCTTACTTTGAAGCCCGAATCGGCATAAATACAGGACCTGTGGTGGCTGGTGTAGTAGGCATCAATAAATTTGCTTACGATATTTGGGGTGATACGGTCAATATTGCTGCACGCATACAAGAGGCATGTGAGCCAGGGTGCATCAATATTTCAGAAGCAACACATCGGGAAATTCAATATACTTTCAAATGCCATTATCGCGGAAAATTACCAGCTAAAAACAAGGGCGATATAGAGATGTATTATGTTGAAAATGCCAATTTATTACAAGCCATACCCCCTCAGTATGAATCTCAAATAATGCGTGAATTTATCGTTTGACGACCCTTTTTTGTTTTAAAATATCTACTACTTTCTCCTTAAAAGCGGCGCCTATCGGTATGTCGTACTTATCTATTTTGAGGGTATTTTTCTCCAAAGATTGTATTTTGCTAAAGTTGATAATATAAGAGCGATGTACTTGTTTAAATATATTGTTGGGTAATTTTGAAAGCATGTTTTTCAAAGAAACAAGAGTTGTGTGAGTGTCGTTTGTAGTGATCACTTGCACAAAATTTTCCATAGCTTTTATGTAAATTATATCATCAAAAAATATTTTTGTAAAACTGTAATTCGTCCGAATAAAAATAAAATTATCAGGCTGTGCGTCAACTGGTTGAAGATTTTTTTCAGATATATCTTTTCCTAACGATTGATTGATTTCTAAAAAATCATTGGTTGCTTGTTGCTCATAGCCATCAATAATTCTTTTCATAATATGTGAAAAATGCCCACCTGTGAATGATTGAACCGACAAATCCAAAGTGGCTATTTCTTCAATCATTAATTCACTCTCTTTGAAAATAGTGCTAATAACCAAGGGTTTAGCAATTATGTCTGTTCCTAAAAAAGCGTAGAAGTTATGATTTTTTTCGTCCGTAAAAATAACTTCAATAGAATTTTCAGCCAGACAATGATAGGCTTCCATAATGGAGTTGAAAGAGTCAATAATATTAAACTGAAAACTCCGAAGATTTTTCTGGATTGCTAAAAACGTGTCAAAAATCGTAAATTGCGGGCAAAAAAAGGGAATATATGAAAAAAAATTTA
>JAYUUR010000145.1:0-5551 GCA_043754475.1 Saprospiraceae bacterium
TTTTTTGCTGCACTATCATTCCTTTATGGAGAATGAGAGGCATTGTTGTGGAGTGAATCAAGGTTGTTGCGTTTTAGGCGAATGACAAAAATTATGTGCCTATTATGTAAAAAAGAATGTGTCAAAACCCAACCATATTAAGCCGCCAAGCCGTCTTTCCTATCGTAATTAATGACAAAACCTAAGTTGTAATTTGAAGCCTGAGTTAACTGAAAAAGAAATCGTTGAGGGATGCGCGCGCAATGAGCGAGCCTTTCAGGAAATACTGTATCGTCGCCATTTTGGAGTGATGATGCGAATGTGTATGCGTTATACAGACGGCGATAAAGAACGAGCTTATGAAATGTTGAACGATGGTTTTTTAAAGATTTTTAATAAAATTCATACATTTGAATTCAAGGGTTCGTTGGAAGGTTGGATTCGGCGGCTCATTTTTCATGCTATTTCTGACTATTTTAAAGCGAATCGCTCTTATGTTGAAAACGTGGTTTTGGAAGATTATGATTCTACCATAGGCAGTGCAGAAAGAAGCCTCAGCCCGCTATATTTTGATGATTTATTGAAATTGGTGGATCAATTGCCACCTGCCACGCGCGAAGTTTTCAGATTGTATGCCATAGAAGGCTATACCCATCCAGAGATTGCAGAACAGCAAAATATCAGCATCGGCACATCCAAATGGCATCTTTCAGCAGCGAGAGTAAAGCTGAAAACGATGATTGATGAAAGTTCTAATTTACGACTAATTATTTGATTGACAATAGTTTATACATAAAATGGAAAATAAATTTGATAAAGAAATAGAAGACTTAGGCTGGGAAAAAATGCAGGCTTTGCTCAATAAAGAAAAACCTGTCATCGGTATTATACCCCCTCAGTATAGTGACCAAAAATCGGGTAAAAATGGCTCATTGCATAAGCGTTGGGCTTTAGCGGCTTTGCTATTTTTGAGCTTGACGGGGTGTGGCGTTTGGTCTTATCATTTCTTTAAAAACAAACCTGAAACTCAGAAATCCATTGCAATAGATAGTGCTTTGAAAATGGAAAAAAATAACACAAATTTGAGTGAAAAAGGTGTAAATACTGAGGGGGTCAAATATGGTTTAACCAAACTGTCAAATTCTCAAAATTCAAATTTAAACAAACAAAATAAGCCTAATAAATTAGTGAATAAAAGCAATTTAAATGAAAACAGAAAGCATATCATTGATGAAAAATTAACCGGCGGGTCAAGTGCTACAAATGCTAAAATTGCAGTAAATGCAGTAGATAAAATTGAAAATAATGTAGAAAAATTTGATATAAAAAATGCACCTGTAAATGCTGAAAAAATAGAGGAGAAGCTGCTTTTTGAAGCCATTCATCCACTTGATTTAGAGGCATTATCGGATAGCGTATCAAGTATTTCAGAAAAACATCATCCTATCATTAATTTGAAAGAAAATACTCGAAAAATGCTTCAAAAATGGCAATTGGGGCTTACTTTAGGGGCGCATACTGAGGGGGTAACACGAATGGATGGTTATCAAATAGGGGTGGTTTTGAATAAAAAATTAACTCAAAAATGGGCATTTTCTACAGGTTTGAACTATAGAAAAGCCTCTACAAAAAGCCGAGAAAATGCTTCATTTTTAACTGCTGAAAAAGCCAACAGCAGTGCAAGCGTTACTACGCCTTCTTCAAGTTTTAATCTATCAAAAGTGGTGGAAGTTCGCTTAAAAAATATGAAATATTTGGAAATGCCTATTGTGTTTAACCATCTGGTCAATAACCGACTTTCTGTTTTCGGTGGGCTAAAAATGTCGTATTTATTGTCAAAAAATTGGATTAATATAGATACGTCTAATGCCAATCTATATATTATTTCGTACAGCGATCAATCAGGTAAAAAATCCAGTTCATCTGCCAATGCATATGACATATCTTCTTCAAATTCGGTCAATAGTTCTTTGGATTTTGCCATTTTAGGCGGCATTAATTACCGCATTTCTCGCCATTTTGATGTGTCAGTCAGATACGATTTTGGCTTAAAAAATATACTCAATCAAAATAAAGCATCGGTTTATAATCGGTATTTGGGATTGAATGTGAATTATTATTTTAAATGATGTTAATAATGGGCTAAAATAATCGCTAATTACCCACTTTCATTTCAATTTTAAAATGCTCCCAACGGACACGCTTTGTCAAACCGAAGTTTTCAAGACGGTTGTGATAAAAGTACAATACGCTGAAATCATCACTCTCAATATCGCCATTCTTGTTGAAGGTCAATGGTTTACGTATATGATAAATTCCTAAATTTTTTATGCCATCGTTCACCAACTCTTTTGGAGATAATAAAACTGCCTCAGACAGTTTGAGTCTATCCTTGTCTGCCAACTCAAAAAGGGCATTTTGCACGGCTTCTACGGCTGCTGTAAATTGCTCAATTGGGAACACATAATCGTCGGGCGGCAAACGCAAAAGGGCGTATAAATCCAAGTTTTCATTGTTTTGAAGCAGCATATTGAACGCTGTGAAGGCGACTACATGACTGCTGAGGACGATATTCTCTCGATGAAAACGGTCAACGATTTTATCTGCCAGCATTTTGGTATATTCGGCTTCGCGTTGAAGGTCTTCATTGACGACGGGTTTGTCGTTAATTTCAGTTGTAAAGTAGTCTTTTATATGCGCCAGATTGCCATGTTTATCGTAGCTGACCCCCTCAGTATCGACGAAGTTTCCCATCACATCCATGGGTTTTCCGAACGATAAAATGATGTCAGATTTTTCAGAAAAAAATTGCCAAACGTATTTCAACCACTCACGGAAGCTATTGCCTTCGGATTTTCCTTTTAAATAGCGCTCTTTTCCGACGATTTGAAGGTGTTGACGTATTAAAACGGTGCTTCAAGGACAAAATGATAACTGACGGTCAAAGGCACGATGAATATTTTTTGCGCTTCCGGTTTCTGACATAAGGCTCTTTGCGCTTCAATGACTGTCCCCATCAAGCCCATTTTCAGCTTAGTTTCTATCTTGCCTGAGCGCGAACGTGTGCCGCCGGGGAAGAAAAGGCTGTTCGTGCCGCGCTGAATGGACAGGCTCGACATGGATTTGAGCGTTTCGAGATAGATGTCATTTTTTTTACGCCTGTCTACCCGATATGCCCCCAATCGGTTCATAAAAAAGGCTGCCAAGCCCGAATTATAGAGATTTAAGCCCGCTCCATAGGAAAATGACGGCAAACCCATGATTTCATCCATCGTATAACCGATTAAAATAGAATCAAGATTACTAAAATGTGTTGGCACGACAATGACAATCCCTTTGTTAAATAATTTTTGAATCGTTTCAATTTCGCCATACACTTGAAGCCGTTCGTGCATTTGATAACGCGAGCCGAACATGCGCCACCACTTCTCTGCCGCCGCATTAAGCAAACGATTGAAAAAAGCGGACAAAAAACTGCGGGCAAAACCAAAAGTCGGTATGCTAAAAGTGCCGACAATCTCTTCAGAATAGCGATGGACTATTTTCTCAAGCAGTTCTCGATGGCTTTCTACGGTCTTTTTTTTATTTTTAGTGTCCTCCGTTTTTAACAGCGCGCTTCTGATTTTATTCCAAAACGACATATCGTTGGGCGGATCTACTTTCCACGGGGATTCGTTGATGCGGATGCGCTCTTGATAAATGGTTTGAGCAATGAGATCATAGAGTTTGGGGTGTTGTTTCATCAGCCGTTGAGTCGTGAAGGCATCAATTTCTGCAATAAAACGTTTCCTATCTTGACTCAATTTATAGATAGGCCATTGATCCAAACGCTCAATGACTGAGGGGTATGGCTTTACAGATTTTTTGAGCAGGTGCTTTATAACTCTATGAGCAAGCGTCATAATTTAATATGTATAGTATTGATTATCAACTATTTAAGTTATTTAACTTATTTAAGGAAAACTTTATTGGCTTCTTCAATAAAATCAAGTATTTCAACTTTACCTCTTTTTTTCTCAGCAGAAGTAATGAATTGCGGGGGTATTTCGTTCCAATGTTCTAAAATAGCTGTTTGAATATTGAGAATATTTTTTTTCAAATCCTTAGACAATAGCCTATCAGTTTTGGTATAAACGATGACAAAAGGGATACGATTTTCGCCAAGCCAATTCAAAAATTCGATGTCAATTTTTTGCGGTGGAATCATGGAATCGATTAAAACGAAGACATATTGAAGATTTTTTCGATTTTTTAGGTAGTAATGTATCATTTTTTCCCATTCTTCTCGTTTTGACCTTGAGATACGCGCGTAACCATAGCCAGGCAAATCGACCATATGCCATGTGTTGTTGATGATAAAATAGTTCATCAATTGGGTTTTGCCAGGCGTAGAGGAGACTTTCGCCAAGTCTTTCTGATTGGTAAGCATATTTATCAACGAGGATTTGCCGACATTGGATCGACCCACGAAAGCATATTCCGGTTTATTATCAGTAGGGCATTTATCTTCTTTCAGAAAACTGCCAATAAAATTAGCTGTTAATATTTCACTCATTATTTTTTCTGCAAAAGTAAAATTTATTTCCGCAACGAGTTAAAATTGCGTTAAAACGATAACTTTGCTGCGTAAAAAAAATCATAATATTTTCGAAAACATCGTTCATGAAATTCAATTAAGAATCATTATTATCAAAAAACTAAAAAGTATGAGAAGAATAATCGTCCTTGCCGTCTGTTTTATATTGGTTCAATTGAGCCTCCAAGCGCAAACTGTTAAGTTCGGCGTTAAAGGCGGTATCAGCACGCCTGATATAAAACCCGCCGATGTTAACCCTTTAACAACTGATTCAATTCTGCTTAAAGTAGCAGATGCCGCTTATGGTTTTCATGTAGGTGGCTGGGTGAGATTGAGAGTTGCTAACTTTATGTTTCAACCAGAAGTTTTATTCAATTCCAGCAAAGTGACTTATAGCGTGAAAGCCCTCAAAGGCTCAGCTATTGCAGACACTTTGAAAAAAGAAACCTTCAATAATTTAGATTTCCCCTTGATGCTGGGCATCAAATTGAGTGGAATACGCTTGATGGCAGGTCCTGTGGGGCATTTACATTTAAACAGCACTTCAGAATTAAGTGAAATCAAATCTTACAGTGAAAAATTTAATAGCCTCACGTGGGGTTATCAAGCTGGTATTGGTGCTGACTTTGGCAAGATAGCGATTGATATTCGCTACGAAGGCAATTTTAATAAATATGGGGATCACATCAATATAGGTGGCAAACCGTACAGTTTTGATAAAAAACCAAGCCGATTCCTCGTATCAATGGCAATAGCGTTTTAGTTATTGGTTATTGGTTATTGGTTATTAGTTAACATTAGTGTTCAAAGGATTTTGATAAATAGCATAAAAATGTTTCGTGCGTAGGTTTAGTAAACGGAAAATTATTTTTTTTTGAAAAAAAATAATTTTCCGTTTACTAAACCTTTATTGATAACTAATAACTACTGAAAACTCCGAAGATTTTTTAACTCATTGAAAAACAGCATTAATAAGCCATATTTAGATAAAAAACA
>JAYUUR010000146.1:0-16738 GCA_043754475.1 Saprospiraceae bacterium
TGGCATTGTGTCCGCTTTCGAGCCGTCCTTATGAGCAGATGAAAAATGCCTTCGATTCTTATGTCACTTTCAATGCGCTGTTCCCCGGTTTATTGCCTAAGGTAGCGGATGTGATGAGTGGCAATGCACCGCCTGTTTTTACGGGTGAGTTTTCCGATAAAATAAGGAAAGCCTATATGCTCATTGGCAGTATTCAATATAAAGATGATTTACTCGCGCTATATGCCAAGCATTATCATGTAAAAACAAAAGATATACCTTTCAATTTGATGTTTTTGGAAGGTGTACTGAGGGATTTGGCTGCTCAAACAGGCGGCAATCCATTCGATAATACCAATACACTCTATTCGGGTTTCCCCGATGATTATGAGCTAAATAAAAAAGTAGAGCGTGTAGCCGCTACTTCTTCTAATTTAAGAATGACGACTTACGATCGCACGGGCATTGTGGATAAGCCTTTGCTCATGATGCACACGACTTATGATCAACTGATTGCTCCAACAGATGCCATCGTGAAATACGATAATTTGGTGCATGAAAAACGGAAAGAGCAAAACCTTAAAATGTTTTATACCAACGGACAAGGGCATTGCGCTTTCACACCCGAGCAAACGGCTACTGCTTTTGATGCCCTTCGCTCTTGGACTAAATCGGGTAAAAAGCCGACTGAAGTGGCGTTGCCTTCGCCGACTATGCCTCTTAATGATACGCTTTGCTACGAAATGCGGATTTATACAGCGAATAAAGGCAAATTGAATAACATGATGAAGCGTTTCCGCAATCATACTACCAAAATTTTCGAAAAACATGGTATGACTAATATCGGTTATTGGACGCCTTTGGACAATCCAGACGAGAAGCTCTACTATATCCTTTCTTACCCGAATCGAGCAGCAAGAGATGCTTCATGGAAAGCTTTTAGTGCCGATACGACTTGGCAACGTGTAGCAAAAGAGAGTGAAGTGGATGGCAAAATAGTAGCAAAAGTAGAGAGCATTTTCTTGAAAACGACTGACTTTTCACCCAATGATTTCACCTCAAATCCGGGTCATGTATGGGAATTTAGAATCTATACGGCTACACCTAATAATTTGCCTAATCTTTTAAGTCGTTTTAGAGATTTTACGGTTAAGCGATTTGGTGAATGCGGTATGGGCAATAAAATATATTGGACAGCTACCGATGCCGAACAAGGCTCGGACAAAATGCTCTATTATTTTTTGACGCACCCGTCGGAAGAAGCCGCCAAAGCTGCTTTTGATAAATTCCGCAACAACCCGGAATGGATAGCAACCCGCAAAGCCTCAGAAGTGAAAGGCGGCGGCTCATTGACAGTCAAAGTGGAGTCTATTTTTATGTATCCAACGGATTTTTCTAAATGGAAATAGGCATTTAATGAGTAGATGTCAATGGGACACTGATTGGGCTGATACGACTGATTTTTTTTTGTCATTCAGATGGAATCTCTTCTTGCCATTTTTTATAAAAGATAGGCAATTTTTACTTTAATATTTCAAATAAAGCGAAAAGAGATTCCATCTGAATGACAAAAAATCAGTCGCATATATCTAATCAGTGTCCTATTTGCTTTTAAAAGGGTTAAATACTGAGGGGGTGCTGATATTAAAGAATCATCTTAAAATTCCGAATTGCCACCCAAGCATAATTGATTGAAAGTTTTTATACCGGTTGATATTATAATTACAAGTCAATCCTAAACCTATATACTTCCAAAAGACTACAGATGTTTGAACTTTAATTTCAAGTCCATAGGTTTGAAAACCTTTTTGAGTTTTAGTAGGAACATCCCAATAATTACCCTTTGATTTTCCCAAGCCTACTCCTAAAGCACCATAAAAATATTTTTCAGAATAATGAGCACCAGTAACAATAGATAAATTTTTTAATTCATCAGCGGGTTTCGATGAAGGAAATAGTTCAGGTATGGATATTAAAAACTCACTTGCTCCCATATAACTCACACTGGCATACAAATGATTTTTAAAGCGACCATTTAGGCTGCCTTGCAAACCTATCATAAAATCTTTATGTTGAACGCCTCCGATTGCTAAATGAACATCCCATTTGGGTTTTGAAAAGCTAATAGTCTCAGATTGACTTGACACAACATCTTGAGCATTCAGTTTTAAGGAGATTAAAATAAAGAAGAGCGTTTTTATTATTTTCATATCTATAAGTTTTAAGCAAATATATAGGCATGTGTTGGTGAAAGCAATGCAAGTTTACCTGCACTTAATGACTTTAACTAAAATGTTTAAAATAATTTTGATGTAGATTTATAAATCGAGAAATGCAGTTGAAACGGTAGCAAAATCTTTCTAAAAAAAGTCCATTGGGTCTTCTACAATCCGTAGGTTTTCATTGAAACCATCTATTTTCAGCATATCTTCTTCATTGATATTAAAATCAAAAACATCAAAATTCTCTTTCAGTCGATGCTGACTTGATGATTTAGGAATAGTCGAAACGCCGTGTTGCAATGCCCAACGGAGGATAATTTGAGCGGGTGTTTTATCATATTTATCAGCTAAAGCGACGAGTTTAGCATCTTTCATACGCTTGCCTCGCACCAAGGGTGTGTAGGCTTGCAACTGAATTTGCTTGGATTGACACAGCTCTAACAAGTCTTTGAGGTATAAATAAGGGCTAAATTCTACTTGATTGACAGCGGGTACTATTTTAGAATAAGTGTCCAATTCTTTTAAAAATGGCTCTAAATAATTCGCTACGCCAATGGCTCTGACACGCCCGTTTGCTTCGTTCTGTTCAGTTTTATAAAGCGATTCAAGGGCTTTCCATGTTTCACACCTCGTTTTACTGAGGGGCCAATGCACAAGGTATAAATCTATATAATCACAACCGAGTTTCTTCAAACTTGCATCGAATGCTTTAAGGGTTTTATCAAAACCTTGTTCATCGTTATGGACTTTGGTCGTGAGGAAAATCTCTTCACGTGGGATACCGCTCGCTCGGATAGCATTGCCAATTTCCTTTTCATTGTTGTACATTGCTGCCGTATCAATCAGCCGATAGCCTATTTCTAAAGCCCCCGAAACGGCTTGTTCAGCCTCTTTTCCATACATATCGTAAACGCCCAGACCGAGTAAGGGCATTTCGACGCCGTTGTTGAGAGTGGTATAAAGTTGTTGGTTTTTCATGATTTTCGTTATTCTAAAATGAGTGATAAAACAGGGTTTAATCAAGTCCAATAAATTTCAACTTTAAAGCGGTTGACAAAAATAATATTACCTTAGCTTAATCAAAATAAATGGGTGAATAATGTGTAATACTTGAATACGAAGGTGGGAAAACTTATAGAAAATATTTTTTGGCAGAAAAAAAAAGAAATGAAAAAGAAAATGAAAGAAGAAAATCATAACATATTGATTATCAATTATTTATCTCTTTTAAAATAAAATAAATCATAAAAAGAAAGTTGTTTTTAATTGAAATACAACGCTCAATGTTTTCTTAACCTCCAATGTTGAATTAAAATTTATCAAAAACAAAACAATGAAAATATCAACCATCCTCTTAATGGCTTTAATAATCATCGGTTCTTGCAAGCCCACGCCTACCAAAAACAAATATGGCTACCCCCTCAGTATAAACAGCGATTTCAACGTTTATTTGAGTGAAATCAAGGCGGATAGCAATAAAACTCTGGTTGAAATTAAAGACCGCATTCCCAATATCGTCCTCGATATTCGCTATGCTACGGAGAATAATTTCCTTAAAAAAGTATTTTATAAACAGGCAAAAGCCTTCGCGCGGTTGCCTGTGGTGAAGGCTTTAGAACAAGTGCAAGCGGAACTGAATACTCAAGGCATCGGCGTGAAAATATACGATAGTTACCGCCCTTACGCCATCACCGTTCAGTTTTATGAGAGTTTTCCCGACTCTATGTATGTGGCTTCGCCGTGGACGGGTTCGAAGCACAATCGCGGTTGTGCGTTGGATATGACACTCGTTGATTTAAAAACAGGTGCTGAATTAGCCATGCCTACGCCTTACGATAGTGCAGTAAAAGAATCATGGGCGGATGCACCTGTCAAAGATGAAACGGCTTTGAAAAATCGTGAATTGATGAAATCCGTCATGGCAAAACACGGCTTCACAGTAGATACGCACGAGTGGTGGCATTATAATTTCAACGGCTGGCAGGATTATCCTTTGATGGATATGTCGTTTGAGGAATTGAGTAAAAAATAAACATTTTCACTTCATTTCAGCCAAAACCCCTTGCATAAAAGGCAATAATTGCTGCGCCATCATAGCATGTTCTTCTTTAGTCGGATGTCCCGTGCAACCCGTAGCAGTTACAGCTTTGAATTCAAATACTTTTATCGGTTTCTTTTCAGGCATTTGTGAAATCACACCGGCTTGTATTATTTTAAGGCAACCCGTCAGTATTTCACCTTTATTACCATCCACCATTGGGCTATTGAGCAAGACGATTTGGGTATTGGGGTAATTGATAAAAATCGTTTTTATAAACTCAATATAGGTCGTGATATAAGCCGTTGAATCAAATGGCAAACGAGGCGTTTGACCATCGCCCAAACTTAAATCATTCGTACCCAAGGCAATTGAGACAATATCAGGTGTGTAGCGAGTAAAATCCCACTGTTGCAAACTATCCAATCGGAGGTAGGCGTTTTTATATTGCTGCGGCACAGTCGGTCCGTCGCTGTTCCAATTGCGGTAAATACCCGCGCCGCTGATAGAGCTGAGCATAAAATCAACATTCAACTCCTGCGCTACCCGAGTAGCATAACTCCAATAAGCATTGTGTTGATCATACCATTTGCTGCCATTGCCGCAAGGGATTTCTTTAAGGTCATTCCCCATGCCTGAGGTAATGCTATTGCCCATAAATTCAATCTTTTTTTTAGGAGCGATAGGCACATTTCTGATTCTCGCTGCACTCACACCCTTCACCGTCACAACGCCATTCTGAGCTTCGGTTGCCTTGAAAATACGCATTTCATGCCATTTATTTCTATTGTTTACTTTTATGGTCAAAGGCGTAGCGATGGTATCAGTCACTTTAAACCGCCCTTTGTATTCGCCATCCAATTCAATGGCTACATAGTTATAGTCATTCTTTTCAGCATGATTGACGAGCGAAAAAGTGCAAGATTTGCCTAAAAATTGCAGTTCAGCATAGGAAGCTGCGCTGATTAAATCCACTTCGTTGGCGGCATTAGACAATGTGCGCCCATGATAAGTGATGGCAACGTTATTCGCTTGAGTCAAGCGGGGTCCCCGACATGCACCTAAGCCGATAATCATTAAACTGAAAAGAGTAATTTTCTGTAAGTTCATACTAATGAGTAGATTAACTTGTTGGAAATGCATTAAAAATTAAGTTTTATTAACAATCGAAGAACCACATGCGGTAGTAGTTGTTTTTAACTGTAAATTTACATTTTTTAAACAAACTAAAACAACAATTATGGATTGGATAAGCAACCCCGATATTTGGATTTCATTTTTAACACTCTGCGCTTTGGAAATAGTTTTAGGGATAGACAACCTTATTTTCATCTCCATTCTCACCAATAAATTACCCAAGCAGCAACAAGCGAAAGCCCGTCAGTTGGGCTTATCATTGGCTTTGGGGATGCGTATCGGCTTGCTGTTTTCCATTTCTTGGATAATGGGTTTGAAAGACGATTTATTTACAGTAGGGTCTATGGGCATATCAGGGCGCGATATTATTCTGATTTTGGGCGGCTTGTTTTTGATTTATAAAAGTGTGAAAGAAATACATGAAAAAGTTGAGCATGCGCATGAAAAGGAAAACGAATTGTCTAAAATAGCTTCTTTCAATTCAGTCATTGTTCAAATCATCTTGATTGACATGATTTTTTCACTCGATTCAGTCATTACAGCGGTGGGCATGACCGATTATGTAGGCGTTATGGTAGCAGCCGTGATTGTATCTATGGTGATTATGATGCTATCAGCTAGAACTATTGGTGATTTTGTCAATCGGCATCCGGCTATCAAAGTCTTAGCTTTAGCTTTTTTAATTATGATTGGTAGTGCTTTAGTAGCCGAAGGTCTGGATTTTCACATTCCAAAAGGATATATTTATTTCTCAATGGCTTTTGCGATGGTCGTAGAATCTATTAATATTTCGATTGGGTCGCGTAAAAAATAGATTTGCGATAATTATTGTCTCATTCTGAATGCGAATAATGGTGTTTTAATCCATTATTCGCATTTTTTTTAAAAACACTGAGGGGTATAACACTCTACAAGCCATACATTGTCAATTATTTGTCAAAAAAAAAAATTATAGAACTAAAGGAAATATAATTGAGTTTAGTTCTATAAAAGTAATACTATTATTTATTATAGTTTTACTAATCATTCACGGATTAGTATTAAAGAGGGTTATAAAGTGAAGTCGATTTTTATCATAAACGGATTATCAGTAAATGGTGCTGCTGTATATTGACAAAAAGTTATTGGATTTTTGAAATAGTCATGCCTGTTAAAATAGCGATACTTTTAAATTGAATAGTAAATATATTTTTTAACTTAAAAATTAACGAAGATGAAAAGCTCTTATTTGAAATCACTCGCATTGTTATCTACTGTTGTTTTATTGATGTCATCTTGTACAGTTGTTCGTCAAGGCGAAGTTGGGGTTAAGCGTACTTTTGGGAAATATAGTGATAAAATATACACAAGTGGTCTTAAAGGTTTTAATCCATTTACTTCTACAATAGTAAAAGTGCCAGCACAGACCATTAATCTGGAAGTGCGGTTGGATATTCCCTCCAAAGAAGGTTTGACAATTGGCTCTGAGGTGTCTATCCTTTACAATATTGAGCCTAAAAAAGTGCCTGATTTATTGCGAAATTTAGGTATAGACTACGAAGCATCAGTTGTTTTACCTGTTTTTCGTTCGGCAGTAGCGGATATTTCTTCAAAGTATTTTGCCAAAGATATGCACTCAGGCAATAGAGCTGAAATAGAAAAAGCTATTAAGGATTTGATGATGAAAACGATGGATGGCAAAGGCATTTTTGTTGAAAATGTTTTATTGAAAAGTATCCAATTGCCACGGACTTTGTCAAAAGCGATAGAAGAAAAATTGGAATCGGAGCAACAAGCGCAGCGCATGGAATTCGTACTTCAAGGGGCTAAAAAGGAGGCTGAACGCAGAATCATTGAAGCAGAAGGCGTCAGAGATGCTAATAAAATTATTTCACAGGGCTTGACCGATAAGATTTTACAGTTTAAAAGCATTGAAGCATGGCTCAAATTGTCGGAATCCCCCAATGCAAAGGTTATCATCACAAGCAATAGTAATATGCCCATGATGATGAACCCTATAGATGGGGCGAACAACACCACAACGCCTAAAATAGGCGTTGCCAATTCGAATCCACTGAGTTTAGAGAAAGAATAAAATGGTTATGGTAGCAGCCGTGATTGTATCTATGGTGATTATGATTGGTGGTGCTTTAGTAGCCGAAGGTCTGGATTTTTACATTCCAAAAGAATATATTTATTTCTCAATGGCTTTTGCGATGGTCGTAGAATCTATTAATATTGCACTTGGAAAGCGTAAAAAATCCAATTAATGAGCATGAGATTTCATCTCAAACACGGCTATTCGCATACAACATAATCTAAAAATAATGGCATCCATCGAATCATCACTTACGCCGTTACAACGGTTTTTCAAGCTTATAAAAGGGGATAGAAAAGAAATTTATTACATTTATATCTACGCCATTTTCGCAGGGCTTATCAACTTGACGCTCCCATTAGGCGTTCAGGCTATACTCAATTTTATTCAAGGAGGGGCTATTTCAGCCTCTTGGTGGGTGCTGATTTTAGCGGTTACCGTCGGGACGCTCTTTGCAGGCATACTTGCTGTTATGCAAATGACCGTGAGTGAAACCCTGCAAAGGCGCATTTTCACGCGCGTTTCTTTCGACTTTGCTGAACGCTTACCCAACCTCCATACTGAGGGGATACGCAATCAGCATGTACCCGAGCTTATCAATCGCTTTTTTGATACCTTGACGCTTCAAAAAGGCTTACCTAAAATCTTGATTGACCTATCAACCGCCCTTATGCAAATTCTTTTTGGTTTGCTTTTATTGGCGTTCTATCATCCACTATTCATTTTCTTTGGATTTATTTTACTCCTTTTTCTGTTCATCATTTTTAGATTCACAAGCCCACTGGGTTTGAAAACAAGCATCAAAGAATCCAAACACAAATACGAAGTGGCTTACTGGCTCGAAGAAATAGGGCGCACTTTGCATACATTTAAGTTGGCGGGCAAAAGCGACCTACCCCTCAGTAAAATCGACAATTATGTCAGTAATTACCTTGATGCGAAACAACAACATTTCCGCATTTTATTGTTTCAATATGCCGGTATTGTTACTTTCAAAACCCTCATTACATTTACTTTGCTCTCATTGGGTAGCTGGTTGGTCATTACCAATCAAATCAATTTAGGGCAATTTATCGCCGCTGAATTGGTCGTGATTTTAATTATCAACTCTTCTGAAAAATTAATCGCGACGATGGATATCGTTTACGATGTATTAACGGCTCTTGATAAAATTGGCAGCGTTGCCGATTTGCCATTGGATAAAGAAAAAGGCATTGATTTTCAAGAAATTAATACTGGAAAAGGCATAAGCCTTAATCTCGAAAATGTCAGTTACGCTTTTGATAAGCAGCTAAAACCGGCTGTTGATGGGCTCAATTTGGATATAAAATCGGGTGAAAAAGTTTGCATTGTCGGCTACAATGGCTCCGGTAAAACGACTTTAATACAAATGATTTCCTGCTTTTTAAATGATTTTGAAGGCTCTATTCTCTACAATGGCATCCCGCGCAGAAACATCAATCAACGCTCTTTACGCAGTTTCATAGGCGATTATTCATCGCAAGAAGATATTTTCAAGGGAACTTTGAGAGAAAATATTGCTTTAGGGTATGCTCATATTAAGTTTGAAGACATTGTGAAAGTAGCCGATGCCGTAGGTTTATCGCCTTTCATTCGCAATTTGCCCGATGGATTTGATACCATGCTGTTGCCCGCTGGCAAAACACTGCCTCGCCATATTGTGGTGAAGATCATATTAGCCCGCAGCATTGTTTCTAAACCTCAGCTTTTAGCCATTGAAGAGTTATTAGCCAATTTAGATCATCCCGACCGCATCAAAATTGCCGATCTTTTAACCGATAAAAATCAAAAATGGACTTTGGTAGTGGTCACCGACGACCCTATTTTAGCCATGCGTTGCGAGCGAGTTTTGATTATGAAAGACGGTAAAATCATTGAAGAAGGAACTTTTGCTCAGATTCAAAAAAGTATTCATTATTCTAAAATTTTTAAAAATGCTGCTGATTTCAGATAATAACGTACAGATTGATACGTCAAAATACAGATCGTTTCAGAAAATCAGTCTCTCAAGGGCTAACTTGTTTTTCAAACGATTCATCATCGTTATTTTTATTGTTTTAATTATTGCACTCTTCCTACCTTGGACTCAAAACATCAGAGCCAAAGGTCAGATTATTACCCTTACGCCCGACCAACGCCCTCAAACCATCCACGCCACCATAGCCGGGCGAATTGAAAAATGGTACGTTCGAGAAGGGCAATCGGTGAAAAAAGGCGATACGATTGTCTTTTTATCTGAAATAAAAACTGAATATTTTGACCCCGATTTACTTGCGCGCACACAAGCACAAGTACAAGCCAAATCAGGTTCAATATCGAGTTATAATGCCAAAGTAAGTGCTTTAGATGAGCAAATAGTGCAATATAAGCAAGAGTTGAGGTTTAAAAAAGAGCAATTGACCAATAAAATAGCTCAAACCAAACTCAAAGCCGAAGCTGAAAAACTCGATGTTCAAGCCATTAAAATTGCCCTCGACAATGAGCAAAAACAATTGCAACGCACAGAAGAATTGTTTACAAAAGGCTTAAAATCAATGACTGAAGTAGAAAACAAACGCTCTAAATTTCAGGAATTGCAAGCCAAATGGGTCAGTTCAGAGAATAAATATCAGCAATCGTTGCAAGAAATGGACAATCTCAAATTTCAACTCAGCGGTGCAGACAGTGAATATGCAGGCAAAATTGCTAAAACCAATAGCGATAAGCAAAGCACCATGAGCGACAAATTTGGGGCGGAAGGTGATGTCAATAAATTAAAAAATCAATACAGTAATTATGCCCTACGCTCTCAATTTTATTACATCACTGCGCCGCAGGATTGTTATATCACGAAAGCCACAACGGTCGGCATTGGCGAAACGGTGAAAGAAGGGGAAGCCATCGTCAGCACAGTGCCTGTAAAAATGGATTTAGCGGTTGAGATGTTTATCGAGCCCATTGATTTGCCTTTGGTGAAATTGGGCTCACCTGTGCGCTTTATATTTGATGGCTGGCCCGCTTTCGTGTTTTCAGGTTGGCCCAATGCGTCTATCGGCACATACAGCGGCGTTGTGTATGCCATTGACAATGTGGCGAATGAAAAAGGAAAATATCGGCTCATCGTCGCGCCCGATTCAACCCAAATCAAATGGCCCGATGCCCTCCGCCCTGGCTCAGGTGCTAACGGTTTTGCGCTGCTCAAAAATGTACCCATTTGGTATGAATTGTGGCGACAACTCAATGGTTTTCCACCCGATTTTTATACGGATATGAATGAAAAACAAGAGAAGAAAGAAGAAAAAGGGTCAAAATACTGAGGGGGGTAATTTAGTGAAAAGTGAAAAATTAAAAGTGAAAAGTACATTGCGCCGGAGGTGCAAAATATCGGTAGAAAAAAAATGAAAAACACATTGCACCGGAGGTGCAAAATATGGGTAGAAAAAATTAAAAGAAATATGTTGCGTCCTATATTTTTGATATTATTGTCTTTGTTTTTACTGAAAAATACATTGGCTCAATCCTCACAGGATTCGAGCAAAACGGTTTTGACTTTAACAGAATTTTTAAATCTTATCAAGCAAAATCACCCTATTGTCAAGCAAGCCGCTTT
Source organism: Saprospiraceae bacterium (assembly GCA_043754475.1). Taxonomy (GTDB): domain Bacteria; phylum Bacteroidota; class Bacteroidia; order Chitinophagales; family Saprospiraceae; genus JAAFJT01. The sequence continues at coordinate 11,064 of JAYUUR010000146.1, forward strand.
GCTCAATCGAGCTGCCCAAGCCGAATTGCTCGCAGCCAAAGGCGGATTTGATCCGAAACTCTATGGCGATTATGAGCAAAAGTATTTTGATTCAAAAAATTATTATGCGTTTGGAGAATATGGCGTGAAAGTGCCGACTTGGTATGGCATAGAAGTGAAAGGCAGTTACAACACCGCCGAGGGCAATTTCGTCAATTCTGAAAGCAAATTGCCGAAGCAAGGGCAAGCGGTTGTAGGGATTTCGATGCCGCTTTTACAAAATTTAATGCTCGACGAGAGACGCGCCAATTTATTCAAAGCCCAACAAGCACAAGGCTTATTTCAAACCGAACGAGACAATTTAACCAACGATTTAGCCTTTGAAGCCACTCAAATCTATTGGAAATGGGCATTTTATTATCAACAAACCCTCATTTTCAACAACGCTTTGCGCATAGCCAATGAGCGTTTCAATGCCATCAAAACATCTTTTGAACTCGGCGACCGCATGGCTATGGATACCTTAGAATCCTTCACACAGGTGCAAGACCGATTGGTAGAATACAACAACGTGCAATTGGATTTCCAAGAAGCGTCCTTAAAATTAGCCAATTTTTTATGGGGCAATAATACTCAACCCTTGAATAATATAAGACAATTTCAACCTCAAATCCTTGTAGACACCCCCCTCAGTATTGGCGTGATTCGGCAGGAAGTTTTAGCCGCCGACCGTGAAAAAATCATCCAAAATCTGACGATTAACCACCCGATACTGAGGGGGTATGATTTCAAGCTCAACCAATTAGATATTGATAGAAAACTCAAACGGGAGAAACTCAAACCCAAGCTCAATATCAACTATAATTTTCTTGGCAATGGGTTCAATTGGAGCAATGTTTTTACGGATAATTACAAATGGGGGCTTGAATTCAGTACCTCCACGCTATTCCGAAATGAGCGTGGCAATGTGCAATTAGCCAATATAAAAATGGAAAATACCCGCCTTTTCAGAGACCAAAAATCCTTAGAATTGAGAAATAAATTGCAACAATTTTTTAATGAAATTGACAATTTGCAAAATCAAATAACGCTCTATCGGGCTACAGTCAATAATTATCAACAACTTTTACTCTTAGAAAATACCCGTTTTGAGTTGGGTGAAAGCTCTTTTTTCCTCATCAATAGCCGTGAAAATAAATACCTTGAATCGCAAATAAAATTAGCCAAATTGCTCAGTGAATATCAAATTGCCCTTAGTGCAACTGATTGGGCGAGCGGGCGTTTAGCGTTTTAACAATGAAAAACAATTTGTTTGAAATACTCATTTTCAGCACCTGCTTCTATGCCCTGTGCTGGTATTTCGATTACCTCCACATCTACGCACTCGCCCCGCAAGGGCAACACGCTTGGCGACAAACCGACGGGGCATCGCAAGCGTTAAATTATTATCAATATGGTCTGAATTTTTTCAAACCCGAAGTGCATAATGTGGTGGTGGATAGTGGTCAATCGGCTGCCGAATTCCCTATATTGTACTATATTTCTGCTTTAGTGATGTCTTTATTGGGGGCTGAAACGGGCGTTATGCGAGTAGTACATTTGGCATTTTTTAGCATTGGATTGTGGTATTTGTTCAAAATACTGAGGGGGGTAAGTAGTGAATTAGGAATTAAGAATGGGGAATTAGGAATTAGGAACGGGTTGTGGGAAATGGGTAGTTTTGTTTTTGCTTTGAGTGGAAGTTTACTATTTTTTTGCTTGCCTGTGGTAGTATTTTATGCCTTCAATTTTTTACCGAATGCGCCTGCGTTGGGTTTAATTTTTATATCGTGGTGGTGCTTTTATCGTTTTATTCAAGAGAAAAAAATAAATTTCCTTGTAAAAACGATGATTTGGACAGCTTTGGCGGCGATGATAAAACCAACGATGTTGATTTCGTTTTTTGTAATCGGTGGCATTTGGTTGTTCGATTTAATTAAAAATTACTACTACAAATCTGTTGAATTAAAAGAAAAAACAAGCGTTTTTAATCAACCTTTGAAAGAAGCATGGACGTTTTTTATAGTCATAATTCCCTTCATCGCATGGCGAATATGGGCGAATACACACAGCCATCCTGAGCTATTTCTTAATAAACCTCTACCAATTTGGGAAGCCTCGGAAGGTCAAAACGATTGGACTTGGCATTGGCTGAATGAGTTTTGGTTGCATAAAATTACGTTCACGCAGCCGACGTATTTATTCCTCATTGTCTCTCTGATTTTGATGTTGATTTTTATAAAAAAAATACCAACTTGGATAACGCTTGCTTGGGTTTTGATGCTTATGGGCGTACTGTCAGAGGGCGCATTATTTTTTCAACAATTCTCTGTACATGATTATTATGCAATTGATTTTTTAATATTACCTGCTTTTACGCTCATTATTTTAGGTATAATTTTAAAACAAATTATTTTAAAATTAAAAAATAATGCTCAAAAGTCATTGGGAAGAACGTGGCAACTGAGGGGTCATTTGTTGAATGGTGGCGTTTCTATCATCATACTGTTTCTTCTAATTTCTAATGCTCATCATGCCAAATCGGATTTAGCCGATAGGTATAATTTCAAAGACCCCTATTTGAATGGTGAAAACAAATCGTTGTACAAGACGAAAGAGCTTCGCCGATTCATCAAAAGTCTGGGCATATCACCCCGAGATACTGTTTTAAGTATCAATGACCCTTCGCCCAATACCACATTATTTTATTTAAATTTAAAAGGTTTTACCCTTTGGAATGAGAAGGTAAAAATATGCTCGGATGCACGTTCAAAATTGCCTGATGCAGCGTGTATTGATTATTTAATAAAAAATAAAAATTGTAAGTATTTGATTATCAGCCATTTAGATAATGAAAGCACGAAACCCTATCAATCATTTATGAAACCTGAAAAGCTGATAGGCATATTTGATGGGTCGGTTTATGTGTATAAGTTGTAAAAGAACACCCCTCAGTATTTTTACTTTACTTTCCAAAGAAAACATTATTTTTGTAGAAAATTAGGTCAATAAAGTAAGAGGTCAACAATGAAAAAAATATCAAAATCTAAAATACAAGAGGCAGTAAAGCGATTAGCAGACACTTATCAACCGCTGACGATTTATCTTTTTGGCTCTTATGCGTGGGGTAAGCCTCATGCAGAAAGCGATTTAGATTTCATGCTTGTTATACCCGAAAATGTAGTGTCTAATTTTGAATTAAGGCGTAAAGGCAACCGAGCATTGGCAGGGATTGGCTTCTCAGTTGATTTTCTTTTTAACTCGCCAACAAGTTTTCACGACAGAGCAGAGCATCCATCGAGTTTAGAATATAAAATTAAAAAAGAGGGAAAAATCGTTTATGACACTACTGGAACAATGGCTCTACAAATTTGTATGCCATTGATTTAAATGGTTTAGATATTGCTTTTCGTTACCCCAATGTAAATTTAAATCCCACTGAAAAAGATGTTCGATATGCTATCCAATTAGCAGGGGATATACTTGATTTTGTAAAAATGAAATGCGTTTAGTTAAATAAAATCCAGTAAAAAGCCCCCTCAGTCAAAATACTGAGGGGGCTTTAATTTTTATAATTTATTGAAAAAATTTAAGCAATTTCCCTGCAAATTTAAAATTGAACTTTTAATTTGCAGGGAAGTTACTTAAATTCTCTGCTTCACATTATGCCCCTACCCCATGACAATTCTTAAATTTCTTACCGCTGCCGCATGGGCAAAGGTCATTTCGACCCACCTTCGGGTCATGTCTCACAATCGTCACTTGTCTTTGTGGTTCGCGTCCGGCATTGGCGGCGGCTTCGCGCATGGCTTGTCGTTCGGCTTGTTGTTGCTCCATGGCTTTATTGGTTCTGCCAAAATCAGTGCGTTGTGGACGCGCTTCTTTGACGGACTCTTCTTTCTGAATCATCACCATGCCTTTGGATAAATAAGAGGTGACTTGCTGATTGATGCGGGCAATAAAGCCTTCAAACATACTGTAAGCCTCCACTTTATAAATTACCAATGGGTCTTTTTGCTCAAAAGATGCACCTTGCACGGACTCTTTCAATTCGTCCATATTGCGCAAATGTTCTTTCCATTCATCGTCAATAATGGCGAGGGTAATCGCTTTTTCAATGTCGCGCCAAATAGATTTACCGTTTGATTTTACGGCATCTTCCAAGTTGGCAGCTATGCCCAATTGACGTGCCCGACCATCGGTAAATGGCACTGATATATTTTTATAGCGATGCCCTTCATGCGTCAATACTTGCTGGCAAATCGGCAACAAAACATCAATCACTTTTTGAGATTTCTCTTGGTAAAATGCCATGAATTCATCGTGGTAACGGTCTGTTAAATCATTGACATTCAATGTTTTAAACTCTTGTTCCGTTATTTCAGGATCAAAGCCGAGAACCACCCATGAGGTGCGTTTGAACGTTTCGTAATTGCCTGTGTCCTTGGTTTCAGCCATCAAATTCTCAGTCATAGCTGTAAACATATTATTCAAATCCACTGACAAACGCTCACCACTGAGAGCATTGTACCGCTTTTTATAAATGGCTTCGCGTTGAATATTCATGACATTATCATAGTCCAAAAGGCGTTTACGTGTACCGAAGTTGTTCTCTTCAACTTTCTTTTGAGCACGTTCGATGGACTTAGTGACCATCGAATGTTGAATAATATCGCCTTCTTTATGCCCCATTCTATCCATCAATCCGGCAATGCGCTCAGATTGGAAAAGGCGCATCAATTCATCTTCCAACGACATAAAAAATTGCGACGACCCCGGGTCACCTTGACGACCTGCTCGACCACGCAACTGACGGTCAACCCGTCGTGAATCATGACGTTCAGAACCGACAATCGCTAAACCACCTGCTTCTTTTACCCCTGCACCCAACTTAATATCCGTACCACGACCTGCCATATTCGTTGCTATCGTCACAGCTCCTGCTTGACCGGCTCCTGCTACGATTTCCGCTTCCCGCTGATGTTGTTTAGCGTTCAAAACTTGATGCTCAACACCCCTTAGTTTAAGCATTCGGGAAAGAATTTCAGATTTTTCAACAGATTTAGTACCCACCAAAACAGGGCGACCACCATCACGCATTTTAGCAATTTCGTCTGCCATCGCATTGAGTTTTTCACGCTCGGTTTTGAAGACTAAATCTTCTTCGTCTTGCCGTGTTATTGGTCTATTCGTAGGGATGACCACGCAATCGAGTTTGTATATTTGCCAAAATTCACCTGCTTCCGTTTCAGCCGTACCTGTCATACCGCATAATTTATGGTACATACGGAAGTAATTTTGAAGCGTTACAGTCGCATACGTCTGAGTCGTTTCACCAATTTTGACATTTTCCTTAGCTTCTAAGGCTTGATGCAAGCCATCGGAATAGCGGCGTCCTTCCATCACACGACCTGTTTGTTCATCTACAATTTTTACTTCACCTTCAACGATGATGTATTCAATGTCTTTTTCAAACATTGTATAGGCTTTCAAAAGTTGATTAATGGAATGCAAACGCTGCGATTTTATAGCAAATTCCTGAGCCAAAGTTTCCTTACGCTCGTGCTTATCCTCCTTCGATACTGAGGGGTCGGACTCAATCGCCATCATATCTTCAGCAATATCGGGCAAGGTAAAAAAGTTAATATCCCCATGAC
>JAYUUR010000147.1:0-5538 GCA_043754475.1 Saprospiraceae bacterium
ATAGATAACATAGAACACATAGTTTTCGCACCCAATCTATGTGTTCTATGTTATCTATGTGTCAAAAAAATTATGTGTTAAAATAACCTATTGTGTTAAAGTTACTTTCAAAAACTAATTGCCCTACCTTTTCACCTTGTTCATTCCCTTTCTCACAATCCGAACGGAAATGAATCCCTGCATAAATACGACTCGACGAGGCTTCCAATGCCGCTTGCCTAAATGACGTAAAGGAGCGCACAGGCAAACCATATTCCTTTTCAGTAGCATCCGTATAAGCTTGATTATCGCCAAATAAATGCGTTAAAATCTCAGCAGCAGCAGCAGAAATAGTGCTATGCCCACTTGTATAAGACGGGAAAGGCGGAGTGACAAGGTAAGGATGCCATTCTTTTTCAATCAAAGCACTAATCACCGTTTCAGGTCGTACCCGAAGGCTGCGATATTTTTCATCCCAACAACTGATAAATGCTTCATGCAATGCCAACGAGGTGAGTGCATACGCTTTCAATGATTCATTAAAACCCACCTTTTTATCTTTCAAAAAGGATTGACAAATGGCTAACCAATGCCCGCCCGGTGTCATTTTTTTATCTTGAAACATGAGATGCCCCTTGTGTTTTGAAACAAAAGGGTTGTCATCCCAAAAAATCACTATATTTTGCTGCTCATCGGACAGGTGTTTGCTGATGTCATGTACCTCCATTGTTTCTTTCCAAAAAGCACTTTTTTTATCTTCGCTATAAGGTGCAGCGGGTGCAGCCCTGCATTCCGAAGCCGAATCCATCAGCATCGGTTTCATTTTAGCCCAATGAGGTTCTACACAATCCGCATAGTCGGGCGGCGTCGGCACCCAACGTCCGGGTATGGTATTTTTCACCTCGAACCGTTCCATGCCGCGCGTTTCCTTGTAATTATCCGCATTTATCCGCTTAATCATGGCATCTGCTATGCTCTGACCAAACGCCACCGAGCGATTAAACACCTCTTCCGTCGAGCGGCTTTTCAAATCATTGAGCGTTTGTTGTTCAAATGCTTCCAACTGTTTTACAGAAAAAATAACCTTCGGCGCAGTTGCACAAAGGGCTTTAATGGCTGCTACTGTAAAATCATAGTCTTTACCAGCTTCCGGCACAGGCATTTTTTCAAAACCTTTCAATTTTTCAGTGATAGAAGCTGCATTCGGTTGAGCATATTTACCCGCTTCATACGCCGCTAAAAGCGGATACGCATACACACGGCTTGCGACGGGCGGCGTGAAAATATCAGTCACAATAATATCCGTCAATTTTTTTTGAGCATTGTGCAAATATTCAACATCCGATAAAGCAGCTTTTTGAGGTTTGTTTTCTTTACAACTCAACAAACTGAGGCAACCGCAAAATGCAAAACAATAAATATAAAATGTAAAAGTGTTGGTAATCAACACTTTATGTAGTGTTTTTTTAATTGAAAATGCTTTTATAAAAAACAATACGGATAAAACAGAATATTTCATAGCGGGTAATTTTAAACTTTAGAAATCAAAAAGAGGGCATATACTGAGGGGGTTAAAATAATTGAATGTTCAAAAAACTCATAACTCATAATTCTTAACTCATAACTATTTTATCGTCCTTGTTACTTTATTTTGTCTATCAAAAATACGCACCTCTTGGATGCTGTTGTCCATCAAAAAACTGTGTGGTTCTTGTGATAAAAAGGAGCTGCCCCAATAGAACTCTTTCAAGCGTTTTTGACCATTTTTCAAGGTAATTTGCGCTTTTACCTCGTTTTTACTGAGGGGATATGCTTTGATATTATTTCCTTTTGGTGAAAAAACTTTTAGAATATCTTTATTTTGAGTCGCTATAAAAAGCTGTTTTTGATTGGCTAAACCAACTCTCGACAATGCCCGCGCATCATGCGGCACATAAAAACCACTCTCCGTCATTTCGATTGCTTTAAATTGACCCTTGCCAATATTTTTAAGAATCAAGCCATTGAAAGCATCGGCGCGTCCTTGCAAAAGCTCCATGCCATAATCATTGCCAACCATCAAGACGTCCAGCAAACCATCGGCATCATAATCATAAACCATCATGCCATTAATAGGCGCCATTTGCGCTTGGTATGGCAGTGCTGTTATTTTAAAATGCCCGTTGCCGAGGTTTTCGATATAGCTGCTATACATCCAATTCGCTCTCATAATTTGAGCATCTTTCAGTTCTTCCGCCGTAAAAACATCTTTGACAGTGGCTGCACCAAACGCCCCATACGTTTGAAACTTGCGCCGAATCAAGACCAACTGCTTAATCATATCATCCCGAGTATGGTAAAAATACTCCTGCTTTTTGCCTGTCGAATCTCGCCAATAACAAGATATAAAAGGATCGTACAGACCATTTTTATCAAAATCTTTAGCATAAATACTGAGAGGATGTACCATTTCGGTTGTCGGATTTCGGATTTCGGACTGGGGCGCACGACCGAAATCCGAAATCCCATATCCGACATCCATTGCGGTGCATTTGAAATAAATGTTTTGCCCGAAGCTGCCGCCTATATAATCCACGTCACCATCGTTGTCAAAATCTGCTGCTACAAGGCTTGTCCACCAGTTAGTTTTATCTGCAATACCTGTTTGTGCCGTAACATTTTTGAACTTACCGCCTTCATTTTGAAAGAAAGTCAAGGGCATCCACTCCCCTGCTATGATTAAATCGGGCTGATTGTCATTATTAAAATCTGACCATAAAGCATCCGTTATTAAGCCAATATTTTCCAATTCAGGGCAGACCTCTTTAGTCACATCTGTAAATTTCACCCCACTGCTTGTCCCCCCTTTGGGGGTTAGGGGGCTATCATTTCTTAAAATAAAACTGCGGTCAGTCTTAGGGTAAGCTTTCGGCATCACTCGACCACCGACAAACAGGTCTAAATCACCATCGCCATCATAATCCACCGCTTTCACTGCTTGTCCGCAAGCTGTTTCTTTCGGTAAAGCATTGGAGGCAATCGTGAAATTGCCTTTGCCATCATTAATACACAAAACGTCTTGATAAAGCGGCGAATTAATATCATATTGATAGCTTCCTCTGACAATATAAAGGTCATTATCGCCATCATTGTCCGCATCGAAAAGGAGAGTGCCGAGTTCTTCTTCTTTCTTTTCGGGGTCTAATTTATAGGCTGCATTTTTCCTTAAAAATTTACCTTCGGCTGTTTGGATAAACCAAGTACTCACTTGTTTGGCACTACCGCCGATATAAATATCATCTAAATTATCGCCGTTCACATCACCAACTGAAAGGCTGGGTCCATATTGTGAAAACTTATGCGGCAGCGTTTTTTGAATATTAAAATCTATATAATCTTCTTCTTGATGGAGAAAATCCAAACCCAATAGTTTAGGGTTTAAATCTACAAAAAGGGTATTTATACTGAGGGGGGGTGCAACTTCATTTTTTGAAGCATCATAAGTGATAGTCAAAGTTTTATTAATTTCTAAATCATTCATTTTCAATATTTTATCATCTTTCCATTGAATAATGATTGAATCAACTTTAGTCGCTGCCCCTATGCCGAAATGTACTATTTTTTCAGAACTTGACATATAACCCCTACCCGACTCTATTTGCGCCGCTTGTTGAATACCATTAAAAAAAGCCGTAACTTTTGCACCTATGGCATCAGGATTATTCTTATCACCTATTAATTGAAGCCTTAAATAATTAGATTTTTTTTCTTTACCATCATTCAAAGTATTTTGAAAAATAAAGGCTTTTTGATCAATATTATTCACCACGAGGTCTAAATCGCCGTCATTGTCCAAGTCCGCATAAGCTGCCCCGTTTGAAAAACCGGCAACATCCACACCCCATGCTTTTGAGTAATCTTTAAAATGTAAATCGCCTTCATTTTTAAAAATAAACTTAGGCACTTTGATTTGCGGAATCATATTTTGTAAATCCATATCAGACATAAGATTGCTTACTTCGCTACGAAAAGCACCAAAATCATGGTCAGTAACATCTCTTGGAAAGCCGTTGGTGATAAATATATCTCTATTGCCATCATTATCAAAATCAGCCATCAAGGGTGTCCAACTCCATTCAGTTTCTTCGACATCGCATAAAAAAGAGACATCGCTAAAAATAGACAGCCCCGTTTCGGGATTCAATCCTCTATTTAATTGAAGGGTATTTCGAGTATATTGATACTCATAACCAAGCGATTCATTGAAGAGGTATGAAGTGTAATTATTGGCACTTAAAAACAGTTTTTTACGCTTATTATGATACGGCAGCATCTCGGTAGTGAAAATGTCAAGCCTGCCGTCGTTGTCTATATCTGCTATATCACTGCCCATTGCAGAGGCAGATTGATGTTTAAAAATTTGTGCTACTTCGTTTTTAAATGTTCCATTTTTTTGATTGATATATACCAAGTCATTGGTAACATAGTCGTTGGCAACGTAAATGTCCATCCATCCATCGTTATTAAAATCGTTTATCAAAGAGCTATGGCTGTATCCATCCCATTTAATACCTGCTTGCAAAGAAATATCCGTAAAAATTGGATGCCCTTTAGCTGAATCCCAATCATTTCGGTACAATTTATCTCTATTAGGTGAATAGCTATTTTGATCTTTTGGAAAGTATTGATTAGGATAGCGAGTATCCATAAAGTTAACACCGATGAAAAGATCTAAATCACCGTCATTGTCGTAGTCAAAAAATTGAGCATTGGCAGAGTGAGTGGTGTCGGCTATATCATAATCGGTTGCCATTTCTTTGAAAGTTGGATACCCTCCCTCAGTATTACCCGCATTTATATAAAGTAAATTTTTTCTTTTTTCAGGGTTATTTAAAAAAGTATTGCAGACATAAATGTCCAATTTTCCATCTTGATTAATGTCTATCACATTAATCCCTGCCGACCATTCGCCATGCCGTTTTTGAACGTTCGCTTTTTCGGTAATATCTTCAAATTGTAAATTTCCTTTATTCAGATACAAGCGATTATCTACTTGATTGCCTGTAAAAAAAACATCTTGAAGTCCGTCTCCATTAAAATCTCCTATGCCAACACCTCCGCCGTTATAAATAAACTCTGTGTTTAATATGTTAAGAGTATCATTTTCAGTGATTTGATTATTGAAATCTATGTGCGTTTGAGCACTATCAAGCGAAACGAAAAGGGTTTTTTCTTTTTTACATGCTGAAAAAAGTAGTAAAAACGACAGGATGGTGAGTAATATTTTCATAGTAGTAAAGATAGAGAAAAAAGTGAATTTCATTTAATCTTTACGTTGTAACTCTTGGTCTAATAAACCGATGAGTTCTTTCAATTTAGTTACAGTAAGGTCTGTTCTAAATTCTTCCCTATTAAACAATTGGTTGACATAAGTAGCTTTATGCGGAAATAGATTAGCAAAAGATAGTTTTGTAATAGTGACAGCGTTCATTTTTACCATATCACCGAAAACCAAATAGTAACGATAATCATTTTCATATACCACGTAATGTGCCTTTGGTGCAGATGTATAAAGGTCAG
>JAYUUR010000148.1:0-16663 GCA_043754475.1 Saprospiraceae bacterium
TGATGTGCTTCGCCCGTTTTGAATTTATTATCTGTCAGATATTTTTTCAAGCCTTCAAAAAAAGCATCGTCACCCATATAATTCCGGAGCATATGGAGGATACAACCACCTTTGTTATAACTGTGGGCATCAAACATTTCTTCCCGATTATTATATCTAAAATCAACAAGCGAATGCATATTTTGCTCCGCTTGACCAAAGTAACCATCGGCTACCTCTCTGCGATGATAATCAGCCGCATCTGCTCCATATTTATGCTCCAACCAAAGCGATTCGCTATAATCGGCAAAAGATTCATTCACCGTCAGGTTCGACCAACTTTCAGCCGTTACTAAATCGCCAAACCAATGGTGAAACATCTCGTGCGCGACGACTATTTCATTATAATCTTTATCAATCAGTTCGCGCTCCGTGCCGTTCATAAATTCACCATAAATAATAGCCGTTGTGTTTTCCATGGCGCCTGATACATAATCGCGTACGGCTATATGAGCGAGCTTTTGCCAAGGATATTCAACGCCCAAACGATTAGAAAAGAAATCCAAAATTTCAGGTACATATTTAAAAATGACCTTGCCTTTTCCTTTATATTTAGGTTCTACATAGTACATTATGTCTTTTCCTCGCCATTTTTCAGTTTCAACTTCAAAATCACCAACTGCCATCATGACCAAATAAGGCGCATGAGGCATATCCATTACCCAATGGTCAGTCCGAGTGCCATCGCTATTTTTTTTAGAATCTTTCATCAAACCATTCGACAAAGTTTTGTATTTGTCTTCTACGGTCATGTAGATTTCATTGGTCATTTTTTCATTCGGCTTATCAAAAGTAGGGAACCATTTGCTGTTGCTTTCGGTTTCGCCTTGTGTCCATATTTGCTTAGGTTTATCGGGTTCGCTGCCATCAGGATTGATAAAAAATAAGCCTTTATCGCTTGTAATGGCTGCACTTCCGCCTATTGGTGCTTCGTCTGGCTTGGCAACGTATTCGATATAGACGGTATATTTATCAGTGCGATTGAATGTTTTACCCAAATTAATGCTTAATTTATCGTCCTCATAAGTGTATTTCAAAGGTGCATTAGAGCCTTCCATTGCTACTTTCAGAATATCAAAACCCTTTGCATCCAACACCATTTTATCAGTTGAATTAAAATAAGGCTTTGCTGTAATCCATGCTTTTCCTAAAACATGCTTTTTCGACCAATCGAAACGCACATCCAATTTGGTATGAATAATATCCGTTTCCATCTTAGCCGTGTTGCGATAAACGGGCAACGTATCAGGCATATCTTTAATACCCACCACATCGTCGGCTTTGCCTTCATCGGTTGCCTCCATAGCAGGTGCGGGCGGTAGTGGTGACGGAGCTTCCGTTTTGACGATTGATTTATCCTTATCTTTCATGGCACCTTTCGGAGCCGTACATCCCACCATCAATAACACGGCAAGCGTGAGTGCAGCAAGTGTTTTTTTCATAATTATATAAATTTATTTAACTGTTTAAAAATTTTATAAAGAATCAGGCACTGGGATAGCCGCTTCCATCATCGGCATTGTGTTGGTATTGCCTTGCTTTTTTTTCATAATGCGTTGCTGTGCCGGGCTGTTAACTGGTACTTGACCTGTTTGCTCAGTCGCTACAGTTTTTTCAATTTTATTGTTCGCTTTTGTAACTTCATTAAGAGTTGTCGCAGTGTTGGTATTATTTCCGGAAGTTGTACTTTTTGACGTCGTACAAGCGAAAACCAACAACGATAAGAACACACAAGGGATGATATATTTTTTCATTTTATAAAAAAAAGAGATTGATGATAAAAAATAGTTGCAAATACTGAGGGGGTGCTTTTAAATAAGATGCAAATGTAGTGATTTATCCAACGATTAAAAAACACGCTTTGTTATTCAAATGCACTTAAACATATCTTAAAAAAAATAAGTAAGTAACATCTAAATTAGCAAATCTTCGTTAATTCGTGAAATTCGTGGCTCAATACACGTGATTAGGCGATTTCTCCTTAAAATAACAACAAATACATTGTTGGCTCGTGCAAGTATGTACGTGGCTCTTGAAATTTGTTAAAATAGGAGAAGAATTGCTAAAATAAAAAGAAAGCTCTTGGCGGCTCGTGTTAGTATGGGAGTGGCTCGTGAAAGCTATTAAAATAAGAGAAATGTTGTTAGAATAAGAAGAAAGCTGTTAAAATAAGAAAACTTTTGATGATTTTTGGGTAAAATACTGAGGGGGGGTATCCATCCTTTAATCTTTCTCTAAAAATATTTTTTTTGAAAAAAAACGGTCAAAATACTAACAGCCCAATGCTTTGCCCTATCTTTGCACATGGAAACGGTAAATTTACTCTCTGACAAATTCTTGGGCGAAGCCCTCACATTCGACGACGTTTTGCTCGTCCCTGCGTTCTCGCAAGTCCTTCCTCGCGAAGTTGACATCAAAACAAAAATCACACGGGATTTAATGATTAATGCGCCAATGGTCTCCGCCGCTATGGATACAGTGACCGAAAAGGCATTAGCCATTGCCATTGCTCGGCAAGGCGGTATCGGTATTATTCATAAAAATATGAGTATCGCAGCCCAAGCCGACCAAGTGCGCTCTGTCAAACGCTCTGAAAGCGGGATGATTATCGACCCCGTTACCCTCGCACCCAATGCGACGGTGGGCGATGCACGGGCTATCATGAAAAAATATAGCATCGGCGGCATCCCTATTGTTGAGTTTGTAGGAGTTGAAAAAAATGCTGCAAGTGGTGGTAAATGGGGTAAATTAGTAGGCATCCTCACTAATCGCGACCTCCGTTTTGAGCAAAATCCTAACCGCATCGTCAGTGAATTGATGACAAAAGAAAACCTTGTCATTGCGCCTGTGGGCACTAATCTCGAGCAAGCCAAGCAAATTTTACAAAAGAATAAAATTGAAAAACTGCCTGTCGTAGATGAATACGGCAACCTCGCCGGACTGATTACCTACAAAGACATCATGAAAGTGCAGGATTATCCTAACTCTTGCAAGGATTCTTTCGGTCGTTTGGTGGTCGGGGCAGCACTTGGAGTCACTCGCGATATGCACGACCGCATGGATGCGCTGATTGCAGTAGGAGTAGATGTGGTCATCATTGATACGGCGCATGGACATTCAGAAGGCGTTTTGAATGCCGTAAGTGAAGCCAAAAAACGCCATCCATATTTGCAAGTTGTCGGCGGCAATGTGGCAACAGGCGAAGGGGCTAAAGCCCTTGCTGATGCAGGTGCAGATGGCGTGAAAGTAGGAGTCGGACCCGGTTCTATTTGTACAACGCGCATAGTGGCAGGTGTCGGTATGCCACAATTAACCGCTATTTATAATGCAGCACAAGCCTTGAAAGGTACTGGTATTCCTATAATTGGCGATGGTGGTATTCGTTTTACTGGTGATATTGCGAAAGCGATAGCAGCAGGCGCAAGTACGATTATGGCAGGTTCACTCTTCGCAGGCGTGGAAGAAGCACCCGGAGAAACTATACTTTTTGAAGGACGTAAATTCAAAGTTTATCGAGGCATGGGTTCACTTGGGGCAATGCAAGAAGGCTCAAAAGACCGCTATTTTCAAGACGTTGAAGACGATGTTAAAAAACTCGTACCCGAAGGCATCGAAGGGCGCATCCCTTTCAAAGGCACTTTAGCAGAAGTGATGGTGCAGTATATCGGTGGCTTGCGAGCAGGTATGGGCTATTGTGGAGCAGCCAATATTGAGGCGATGCACAACGCGCGATTTGTCCGTATGACAGGAGCAGGCATCATCGAAAGCCATCCACACAATATCAATATTACGAAGGAATCTCCTAATTATTCGAGAGGGTCGTAGAATAAATATCATTGTAATATTGAAACCAAATATTATTCTAATTTATGCGGATAATGGGTTGTAATCACGGAGTGATTGAATATGAATAACCCTCCGATTGCATCGAAGGTTATTCATATTCAATCGCTCCGCGATTATTTCTCCGTAGGAATCCTTCTGCCGAAGGCATTCCTACGGAAGGAGAACCCATTATTAGCATAATTTTCAAAATTGATTACATGCTTTTCAAAACCCCAATCAACTCCTCCACCATCGCATCCGTAATATGCAAATGAGTAACAAAACGAACGGTATTGGGTCCAAAAAGCACCGCCTTCACACCATGTTTTTCTAATTTTTCAAGGAAAATAGCACCTGTCAGTGGTGTTTTGACATCAAAAATGACAATATTGGTCATCACCGGACGCAAGTTTTCAACGTAGGGCAGACCCCTCAGTATTTCGCCGATTTTACGGGCATTATCGTTGTCTTGCTTCAATCTTTTCACATTATTTTCAAGGGCGTAGATACCTGCTGCCGCTAAAAATCCCGCTTGCCGCATCCCGCCGCCAAAGGCTTTTCTGATTCTTCTTGCGCGTTTAATAAAATCTTTTTCTCCAATTAATAGCGAACCGACGGGTGCACCCAAGCCTTTTGATAAACAAATTGAGATAGAATCAAAGGCTTCGCCCCACTGCTGAGGCGTCTCACCGGTTTCCACGAGGGCATTGAAAAGGCGCGCGCCATCGAGGTGAAGTTTCAAATTTCTACTTTTGCACAAGGCGGTGATAGGCTTTATTTGCTCAATATTGTAGAATGAACCGCCGCCATGATTGCACGTATTTTCAAGCACCACCAACGAGGTACGCGGCAACCAATCAAAGAGCGGCTTGATGGCTTTTTCTATCATTTCCACATTTAAAATACCATTCTCCCCCCTCAGTAAATTCACTGCGATACCGCTGTGAAAAGCATATCCACCTACTTCCGATTGAAAAATATGGCTTTTTTCATCGCAAATCACTTCATCGAGTGGCTGCGTATGGGTTTTCAGCGCAATCTGATTGGTCATCGTTCCGCTGGGGCAAAAGAGGGCGGCTTCCATGCCAAACATGGCTGCTGCCAGTGCTTCGAGCGCATTGACTGAGGGGTCGCTTTGAAATACATCATCGCCGACTTCTGCTGTCATCATGGCTTCGAGCATGGCTGGTGTAGGTTTTGTTATTGTATCTGAAATTAAGTTAATCATTTTATTATCAATTATTTATAAATAATTATTTTATCAATTTTGTTTTTTACATAAAATATAGAATGGCTCATCTTTACTTAGGATTGAGCAAAAATAGTTATTCATATTGCTTTTCGAGTCTTTAAGGTTTATTTTATTTCAATCATGAATGAGGTATTGCATTAAAAATTTTCAAGTTATCAATTAAAAACATGCTTTTCAAAAGAGTTTTCTATAATTTTGCGCCTTCAAAAAAATGAAGAGTTTATTTTAATTAAAAAATATGAAAAAGAGAATTGAAATAGGTGAAATACTGAGGGGTAGTCAGACAGGTAACAACGTGACTGTTATGGGTTGGGTACGGACATTTCGGAACAATCAGTTTGTGGCTTTGAACGATGGCTCATGCTTGGGTAATTTGCAAATAGTGGTGAATCCTGAAACGGCGGATGCGGCGATTTTGAAACGCATTACCGTTGGGGCGGCTGTCTGTTTTGAAGGAAAAGTGGTCGAATCGCAAGGGAAAGGGCAGTCTGTAGAGGTTATAGCAGAGACGATTGAGATATTCGGCGACTGCGACCCCTCAGTATATCCGCTTCAACCTAAAAAGCACAGCTTGGAATTTCTACGTGAGATTGCGCATTTACGCTTCCGTACACAGACGTTTAGTGCGGTTTTCCGCGTGCGGCATGCGCTATCATTCGCTATTCATAAATTTTTTAATGACAAAGGTTTTTACAATATGCACTCACCTATTATTACAGCTTCTGACGCAGAGGGTGCAGGTGAAATGTTTAAAGTAACGACTTTAGATGTTGAAAAACCGCCTCGTACTGAGGGGGGTGAGGTGGACTATAAAAAAGATTTTTTTGAACGCCCTACCAGTTTGACGGTTTCAGGACAGCTTGAAGCGGAATTGGCAGCCTTGGCATTGGGTAAGGTTTATACTTTTGGACCCACTTTTAGAGCTGAAAACTCCAATACTTCGCGCCATTTAGCGGAGTTTTGGATGATTGAGCCAGAGGTTGCTTTTGCTGATTTGGAAGATAATATGAATTTGGCGGAGGCTATGTTGAAGTTTTGTATTCACTATGCCTTAGAAAATTGTAAAGAAGACTTGACTTTCCTTGCGCAACGTCTTGAAGATGAGGAAAAACAAAAACCTCAGAATGAGCGTGGTGATATGGGCTTGATAGAAAAATTGGAATTTGTCTTGGCGCAACCGTTCCAACGATTGACTTATACAGAGGCGATTGATATTTTATTGGATTCAACGCCCAATAAAAAAGGTAAATTTAAATACCCCGTAACAGGCTGGGGTACGGATTTGCAAAGTGAGCATGAACGCTATTTGGTAGAAAAACATTTCAAGAAACCCGTCATTTTGACCAATTATCCTAAGGAAATCAAGGCATTTTATATGCGTCAAGACGATAACGGTACGACGGTATCAGCAATGGATATACTTTTCCCTGGCATCGGCGAAATCGTCGGCGGCTCACAACGCGAAGAGCGCATGGATAAACTCATGACGCGCATGGAAGAAATGCATATTCCGACCGAAGAAATGTATTGGTTTTTAGATACGCGCCGCTTTGGTACTTGCCCTCATGCAGGATTTGGTTTGGGTTTTGAGCGTTTGGTACAGTTCATTTCAGGCATGAGCAATATCCGCGATGTGATTCCTTTTCCGCGTTATCCGGGTAGTGCGGAGTTTTAAATTTAAGCAATTAAAAGTTTTGTAGAAAATCAGGTTGAAAAATTAAAATTGCCCCCCTCAGTATTTTGCCTAATTTTTATATAAATCATTGGATTTTCCTTTATACAATGATTTTTCAAAAAAGGGTTTTTATCTTTTTTTTTTAGAAAAATAATGAAAAACAGTAGAAAAAAGTTTGAAATACGCTTTTTTTATACCTTCGGACGCATTACCTTTGCACCGTTTTCAAGAACATATATACAATTCTATATACGATGAGTTTGAAGAATCTAATATATACATTCGTCCTGAGTACATTGACGTTCACAACGCTTTCCGCTCAACACGACAATCACAACGTGCCGTCTCCGGCAACACCTCAAACGGCGCAACATTCTGATACATCTGCACACGCAACCGATGCTCACGCTGAAGCAGCACACGATGATTGCCATCCGGAAGAAAAAAAATCCGACAAATATGATCCGGTTCCGGCGGTTATGCACCACATCAGCGATGCGCACCAGTTTCATTTATTTGGTGATTTTCATTTGCCATTGCCCGTTTTTGCATACGATACTGAGGGGGGCATGACAATGGGCATGAGCAGCATGTTTCATCATGGAGAAAAAGCAGTTAATGGTTTTGTCTTAGCGCACGATGTTGTCAAAAAAGCAAAAGGATTGCCACAAGGCGAGGTTGATTTGGAAGAAATCCATGACGGTCACTTTTCTTTTTCTAAAGAAACAGTGTTGCCGAATGGTAAAAAGCAAGATACTTATTATGTAAAATATAAAGGTCAATGCTACGAGCTTGAAGAAAGCCGTAAATTGACTAATTCATCATCATGGATTGATTTTTCAATTACGAAAAATGTTTTCACGATGATATTAGCGATGCTTTTGATTGGTTTTATCTTTATCAAAGTCGCTAACTCTTACAAAAAGAATCCGAATAAAGCACCGAGCGGTTTGACCAATCTAATTGAGCCATTTGTAACGTTCATCCGCGATGATGTGGCTAAACCGAGTATCGGACCGAAATATGAAAAGTATATGCCGCTGTTGATGTCGCTGTTCTTTTTTATTTTGTTCAACAATTTATTCGGCTTGATTCCTATTTTTCCAGGTGGTTCGAATGTTATGGGTAATATCAGTTCTACCATTATATTAGCGGTTATCGTCTTCTTGGTCGTTACTTTCAGCGGCAATAAAAACTACTGGCAGCATATTTTTTGGATGCCGGGCGTGCCATTGCCCATTAAAATATTGATGGCACCGATAGAATTTGCTTCTATTTTCATCAAGCCTTTCACCTTATTATTACGTCTTTTTGCGAACATCACAGCCGGTCACGTTATCATCATGACCTTCGTGAGTCTTATATTTATCTTTGGTAACGCTGGTGAAAGCATTGGCGGTTCTGTAGGTGGCACTTTGATGGCGGTTCCGTTTGTAGCGTTTATGAACTTATTGGAATTGCTTGTGTCATTTTTGCAAGCGTTTATCTTTACTCTTTTATCAGCCTTATATATAGGTGCGGCTGTTGAGGAACATCATCATGCGGAAGAGCACCATTGAGATATTGGGATATTGGGGTATTGAGATATTGAGATATTAAAATTCTTCTTTAGTGAAAATTGAAAATGCACCGGAGGTGCAAAATATCGGTAGAGAATTTTTTCATTCATTTATAAATAAATTTTAACATGACTGGTACATTAGCAGCAGTAGGTGCAGGTCTCGCGGTAATCGGAGCGGGCATCGGTATCGGACAAATCGGTGGTAAGGCAATGGAAGCAATCGCGCGTCAGCCTGAAGCGGTGGGTGACATCCGTACGAATATGTTGATTGCAGCGGCTCTCGTTGAGGGTGCAGCTTTGGCAACAATCGTCTT
This sequence comes from Saprospiraceae bacterium, assembly GCA_043754475.1. Taxonomy (GTDB): domain Bacteria; phylum Bacteroidota; class Bacteroidia; order Chitinophagales; family Saprospiraceae; genus JAAFJT01. Next base: position 8,667 of record JAYUUR010000148.1, read on the forward strand.
GTCGTTCTTCGTCGCTTAATCCATCGAAAAAGACATACTCGCGTGCTGTCAACGGTTGGTTGATAGCCGCGAGTTTCCAAAAAAAATCTATCTATTAGACAAATATAAATTTCTATAAAAATGATTTTCCTCGCAGACTTTTCTCCTATTAAACCCGATTTCGGTTTGTTGTTTTGGACGACACTTATTTTCCTTTTAGTATGGATTCCAATTGGTCGCAAGGCTTTTAAGCCTATTTTGCAAGCTTTGAAAGACCGTGAAGCAGGCATTGCCGATGCACTCGGTTCTGCTGAAAAAGCCCGTTTGGAAGTGGCGAATATGAAAGCTGAAAATGAGCAAATCCTCGCTCAAGCGCGTGAGGAGCGCATGAAAATGCTTAAAGAAGCTAAAGAGCAAGCAACAGCTATCGTGAATGAATCTAAAAATGCAGCAAAAGAAGAGGCTTCTAAAATAATGGTCAACGCCAAACAAGAGATTGAAAACATGAAATTGGCAGTTATCACGGATGTAAAAAACCAAGCCGGTACATTGGCTTTAGAAATTGCTGAAAAAGTGATTCGTAAAGAACTTAAAGGCAATGCCGAGCAAGTGGCTTTCGTGAATATCCTCGTGAAAGAAATGAATTTGAATTAACTTTGTAGTATTCATTCATTTAAATTCTATCAAAATGGGACTTGTATATGCTGAAATAAAATTGATAAATAGCGACGACATTGCTTTGAATCGTCGTGGCTATTTAAAGAAAGAAGAAATTCGCGAGATGCAAGTAACGGCGATGGTAGATAGTGGTTCAACAATGCTCGCTATAAATGAGAATGTGAAAAATCAACTTGGGCTTGTAGTTATATATAAACAATCAGCACAATTAGCAGACGGAACTTTCCTTGATTTAGAAGTTGTCGGACCAGTTGAAGTTCGATTCGAAAATAGGATAGCAACTTGTAATGCAATGGTACTACCAGGCCACAATGAAGTACTATTGGGTGCTATTCCGATGGAAGAAATGGATGTTTTGATTCATCCTAAAGAAAACAGGTTAATTGTCAATCCAGAACATCCTTATAAGCCTGTTGTAAAATTGAAATAAAACTTTTATTAAATGTCAGTAAGTACAAGAGTAGCCGGGCGTTATGCCAAATCGTTGATAGACCTTGCCGTTGAGCGGGGCAATTTGCAATCGGTGGTCGGGGATATGGAAAGCCTCAACCAAGCGATGAAGAATCGAGATTTATATCTGATGCTGAAAAGCCCTATTATCAACGCCGATAAAAAGGAAAGCATTATGAAAATACTCTTCGGAGAAACTTTTGATGATGTGACGATGGCTTTCATTAAAATATGTATCACAAAAAATCGAGAAGATATTTTACCTGAAATAGCCACTGATTTTTTAGCGGAATACAAAAAAATGCAAGGCATCACAACAGTAAAAGTGACGACCGCCGCACCCCTCAGTACAGAAGCCCTTGAAACGCTTCGCACTAAATTAATAGACAGTTCAATGACCGCTAAGAATGTGGAAATTGAAACGATAGTGAATCCAGACCTCATTGGCGGCTATGTTATTGAGTTTGGCGATAAATTATATGATGCGAGTGTTGCTCATAAATTAGAGTCATTGAAGAAGGAGTTTAAGGGGAATATTTATGAAAGTCAGATTGAGAAGAAATAAGATACCCCTCAGTACAAAGCATTGAAAATCAATTATTTAGATAAATAGATAAATTTTAAAATCAATAAAATAATATAAAAATGGTTGACGTAAGACCGGAAGAAATATCAGCGATACTCAAACAACAATTGAGTGGTTTCTCCTCAGCAACCGAGCTTGAGCAAATAGGTACGGTATTGCAAGTGGGCGACGGTATCGCTCGCATTTATGGATTGAACAACGTTCAAGCAGGTGAATTAGTAGAATTTGAAAACGGTACTCAAGCTATCGCGTTGAACCTTGAAGAAGACAACGTGGGTGTGGTATTACTTGGTGCCGGCGACGGCATTAGAGAGGGTTCAATAGCTCGTCGTACTGCTCGTATCGCGTCTATTCAAGTCGGCGAAGGCTTGATTGGTCGGGTTGTGAATACATTGGGCTTGCCGATTGACGGTAAAGGTCCAATTACAGGTGTGCGTTACGAGATGCCTTTGGAGCGTAAAGCACCGGGCGTTCTTTTCCGTCAACCTGTTAATGAGCCGCTTCAAACGGGTATCAAAGCCATTGATGCGATGATTCCGATTGGTCGTGGTCAACGCGAGTTGATTATCGGTGACCGCCAAACGGGTAAAACGGCGATTGCATTGGATACGATTATCAATCAAAAAGAATTTTATGATCGGGGTGAACCCGTTTTTTGTATCTACGTGGCTTCGGGTCAAAAGTCTTCTACGGTGGCTCAAGTTGCGCGTATTTTGGAAGAAAACGGTGCTATGGCTTATACGGTTATCGTCTCCGCTTCGGCTGCCGAGCCCGCTCCAATGCAGTTTTATGCACCGTTTGCAGGTGCTGCAATTGGTGAATTTTTCCGTGATACAGGTCGTCCTGCTTTGATTATTTATGATGATTTGTCCAAACAAGCGGTGGCTTACCGTGAAGTTTCTTTGTTATTGCGTCGTCCTCCAGGACGTGAAGCTTATCCGGGTGATGTATTTTATTTGCACTCACGCTTGCTTGAGCGGGCTGCAAAAATTATCAATAACGATGAATTAGCTAATCAAATGAACGATTTACCTAAATCTTTGAAAGATGCAGGTATCGTGAAAGGTGGTGGTTCATTGACAGCACTTCCGATTATCGAAACACAAGCGGGTGACGTTTCGGCATATATTCCGACAAACGTGATTTCAATTACGGACGGTCAGATTTTCTTAGAGTCGGGTCTTTTCAACGCGGGTGTTCGTCCGGCTATCAACGTGGGTATTTCGGTATCACGTGTGGGTGGTAACGCTCAGATTAAATCCATGAAAAAAGTATCAGGTACTTTGAAACTTGACCAAGCGCAATATCGGGAGTTGGAAGCCTTCTCTAAATTTGGTTCTGACCTCGATGCTGCTACAAAAGCGGTTTTAGATAAAGGCGCACGCAATGTTGAACTTTTGAAACAACCTCAATATGCACCGGTATCGGTTGAAAAACAAGTAGCGGCTATGTATGCAGGTTCAAACAATTTGTTGGGTTTATTGCCTTTGAATAAAGTCCGTGCTTTTGAAGAGTCTTTCTATTTGGCTCTTGAAACACGCCACAAAGACATCCTCGAAAACTTCCGTAAAGGTAAACTCGAGAATGCTGATTTGGCAACTGTAAAGGCTTTGGCTGCGGAAGTTGTTTCTCAAGTTAAGTAATTGATTATCAAATAATTGTGAGAAATAGACCCCTCAGTATTTTTAAGTTTTTATTGAAATTTTATGAAAATACTGAGGGATAGTTTTCTGAAAATGAAAAAAATAATTGGTTTAGTATTATTGTCAACATTGACTTTAATTAGTTGCAATACAGCTAAAAAATTAGTTAGTTCTACCATTTTTAAAGAAGGAAAAATAATTTTCGAAAAATATACTGAATCAAATGACGATAACAAAATAGCTTTTGAATCTAACTTGGATTCAATAATTGAAAAATCGTTTAAGGATTCAACACAAAATCATAGTAGAGGTGAGTTATCTGCATTTAAAAACTTTGCAATAGAAGATATTTTAAATAAAGATAAGTCTGAAGTAATTATTGATGTTCAACAAGATACAATTTGGCGATACACAAAGCAAAATGGGGAATTTGTAGGTTACTCTGAAAAATTACAGAAATATGATGGCTTACTTAGATTCTATTCTACAAATAATAAATCAGTAGAAGCCATTCATCATGTCGATTTATTTAAAAATAGTATAGGTTATATTATTGAAACTGATAGGAAACAACGAAAAAAAATATTAGGCTATAATTGTTTTAAAGTTATTGTAGTTATAAAAGAAGAGGATTTAGAATTAGAAGGTTTTTTTGGTGATACAATTTGGGAGATGTATGTTTCTGATAAAATTAATTTACCTATTCATGCACTTCAAAATTTTTCAAAACTATTGCCTAATTTTTTCCCCTTAGAATTATCAGTTTACTCTTCAAAAATGAAAGACTTAAAAGAAATTTATAAAGCTGTTAATATTGAATATCGTTGATTTTAAAAATAGTACCTCTCAGTATTTTACGATTTTGAAGGAAAATATAAAAATTAGAAGGTAATTAGAGGATAGATTTTTTGATTTTAAGAGAAAAAAAGATTTAATTTGGTGAAAAATTGATAATAAAATGATTACACCTGAATTAATTATAAAAAAGAAAAAAACGCCGAAAGTGCCAGATTCTCTTATTTACGAAGTAATGAATGGCAAGCCTATTTATTATCGTGGATATAAAAATGTATTATCGGGAAAATTGAATCAAGAAGGAGTTATGGGTAGTAGCGCACTTCAATCGTTTTTTATTTCTTTAATAGTTGGGTATTTGTTACCCAAATTAAAGAAAGACTATACAATATTGTACGGTGAATTGGGCCTCAATATGCGAGTAGGCGATAATTTATCTATGGATATTGCTATTTATCACCGTTCGGATATTACTCTTGAAAGATTGTCGAAGGCGAAATATGCTGATTTTCCACCATTAGTAGTTGTAGAAGTAGATACAAAAGCAGCACCTGAGTCAGTGGATAGTTTTGATGAATATTTTGTCAACAAAACTCAAAAGTATTTGGATTTTGGCGTCGAACAAGTTGTTTGGCTTTTTACAAAATCTCGAAAAATATGGGTGGCTAAAAATGATAATAAACCTTGGTTAATCATGAATTGGCATGATGACATGACTGTTTTAAACCAAACTTTCACGATTAATCAACTGATTGAAGAGTATGGTTTTGACCCATTAGATTTAAAAATAAATCAATAAGGGTGGTTTGAGTATTTAGACCCCCTCAGTATCTAAGCACATTTAAGTCATTTTTTTAAATAAAAAAAGTCATGGCTTATTCAGATTTTACATTAGAATCACTTGAAGAAAAATTTGGCGTGAAAAACCAAAGAACATTTCTTTTTAATGGATTATCACCCGTAGAACCGAGTGATGCCTTGAAAGATGACTTGGCAGACGCGCAAACGCTTCCTTTACGCACAGAAAAAGCAAAATCCGAGTTGATTTTAATTCCTATTTTGAGAGCTTTGCGAAAACTATAATTCAAGTTGTAGAAGCCAAAAAAAATGATTTAGATATTGGTATTCCGCAATGTGCCGCCCAAATGCTTGGTGCAAAAATGTTTAATCAAAAAAAAGGCGTTGACATTGATAAAATATATGGTTGTGTATCAACGGGTGATGAATGGCAATTTATGTGTTTAAAAAATGATTTAGAAATTGATAAACGCATTTATTATCTCAATCAATTGCCTGAAATATTAGCTGTATTTCAGTACATCATTAATTATTACAAAGCTATTTTGAATTAATATAGATAGTAGATAAAATGGCAAGTTTAAAAGAAGTCCGTATCCGAATTGCGTCGGTTATTTCTACGCAGCAGATTACAAAAGCGATGAAAATGGTATCGGCGGCGAAACTCCGCAGAGCGCAAACGGCTATCGTGCAGATGCGCCCTTACGCTGATAAACTCAACGAAATGCTGATTAATATCCTTTCAAATTTGGATGGCGATAGCAGCACGTCGTTTGGTGTAGAGCGTGAAATTGAGAACGCTTGTATGGTAGTGGTGACCTCAAATCGTGGTTTGGCAGGTGCATTTAATACGAATGTTATTAAAGCAGCCGTTGCTACTATCAATGAAAAATACGTAAAACAGCGTGATAATGGTAAATTGACGATCATCTGCATCGGTAAAAAAGGATCTGATTATTTCCGTCGTCGTTATACGAATTGCACCTTGATTACGGATTATGTAGATACTTTCAGTGATTTGAGTTTTGACAATGTGAAGTTAGTCGCTCAACAAGTCATGAATGGTTTTGAAGCTAAAAAGTATGATCACGTGTCAGTAGCGTATAGCCGTTTCAAAAATGCAGCGATGCAATTTGCTGAATCAGTGCAATTTTTACCTGTTCAAAAATTAGAAATTGTAAAGGGTGAGCCGAAAAAGAAAAAAGCGGATTACATTTTTGAACCAGATCAAGAAACATTGCTTCAAGAACTTGTGCCAAGTATTTTACAGACGAGTTTCTATAAATTTTTACTCGATACACACGCTTCTGAACATGGTGCCCGTATGACATCAATGGACAAAGCGACTGAAAACGCAAACGAAATTTTAAAAACGCTCCGTATTAATTATAACAAAGCCCGCCAAGAATCAATTACTAAAGAATTGTCGGAAATCGTAGGCGGTGCTGCAGCGTTAGAAAGTTAATGAAAATGCATTCAACGATTTTTCAATAATGGAAAGGCTTTCGTGAATTTGTGCTTCAGTAATGACCAAAGGTGGGGCTAATCTGATTTTATTGCCATGAGTTGGCTTGGCTAATAAGCCATTGTCTCTGAATTTCAAACAAATATTCCAAGCTAAATCTGAGTCCTCGCCGCTATCAATAACTATTGCATTGAGCAAGCCTTTGCCGCGTACAAGGGTTATCAATTTATTGCGTAGAGCTATTTCTTCTAAGCCTTTTCTAAATAGTTTGCCCATTTTTTCAGCATTTCCTGCCAAATCTTCATCAATCACGACTTGTAAAGCCTCGCGAGCAACCGCACAAGCCAAAGGATTACCGCCAAATGTAGAGCCATGCTCACCCGGTTTGATGGTCAACATAATTTCGTCATTTGCTAAAACAGCGGACACAGGGAACACGCCTCCAGATAATGCCTTTCCAAGTATCAAAATATCGGGTTTTACTGAGGGGGTATTTTCACAACCATTTTTACAAGTGCAATTGCCGCAAGTGGCTAATAATCTGCCTGTGCGAGCGATGCCTGTTTGGATTTCGTCAGCAATAAAAAGCACATGATGTTCTTGACATAATTGCTGTACGCCCGGGAGATAATTGTCATCTGGCACGACTACACCCGCCTCACCTTGTATGGGCTCAACTATAAATCCGGCTATATTTTTATTGCTCTCTAAAATTTGTTTCAAAGCATCCAAATCATTGTAGGGAATTGTCTCAATGCCGCCCATGAACGGACCAAATCCTGTGCGGCTGCTGGGGTCTGTAGAAGCAGAAACAACGGACAGCGTTCTACCATGAAAATTACCTTTGGCAAATACGATAATCGCTTGATTTTCAGGCACACCCTTCACTTGATACGCCCATTTACGGCAGAGTTTCATAGCTGTTTCAACCGCTTCCACGCCTGAATTCATCAAAAGCACTTTGTCAAAATTGAAAAGTCGGGTCATATATTCTTCAAATTCACCCAATAAACTGCTGTGAAAAGCCCTTGAAGTGAGGGTCAATTTCTCTGCTTGATTTTTCAAGGCTTGTATAATTCTGGGATGGCAATGCCCTTGATTGACAGCAGAATAGGCAGATAAAAAATCAAAATATTTTTTTCCTTCAACGTCCCATACAAACACACCTTCACCACGCTCTAACACTACAGGTAATGGGTGATAATTATGAGCACCATATTTACTTTCTTTCTCTATCGCCGTTTCAGTTTTGCTCAGAGAAGCATTTAATGTCATCACCTGTTCCATGATTTGTATATTTTTAATTGAGAGAAAAAATTAAATTTAATGTGCAAAAGTAAAAAATACTGAGGGGGTATGGCACAAAAAAACAGGGCGACAATTCGCTGAGCGAACGCACCCTGTATAACCCCAAAAAACCAAATGAAAACAATCTACATATAATAATCCTGAACTAAATCAGGAACATTAAAATTTTTTTATAATCTAACTACGAAATCTTTAACAAAAAAGATTTATAATAGTTGATTTTTTTTCAAACTTATCAAAAATCTTTATTTCTGTTGATTTGATATTTTGACGAGATAGCTTTTAAAAGTCACAT
>JAYUUR010000149.1:0-5504 GCA_043754475.1 Saprospiraceae bacterium
TTTACACTTAATCCCCAATAGTTTTGTTCGTTCTCATTCTTTTTTAAACAATTTTTAATTCATAGTAGCTTTTTTGCTAATTTAACAAAGTCAAGTTAAGGTCGATTTGGTTTTTCATGTTAAAATATGATGTCACAATTCTAAGATTTCATGAACCGAAAATCGTGCCAATAGAGGCACTATATGTGCTTAAAAATCATTTATCAAAATGGAAATAATATGTATAACATTGACTTTCAGTGAATAATCAATAATATAATTTCTTTAAATATAAATACTAAAATTATTTAAAAATTGATTGTTCAAGTGCGGATTGGCAAAAGATGAGATAAAACTCAAAGGGGGGAGTGATAATATTATAGGGTTTGCAAAATATGTTCCAAAATCAAATTTGAAAATATTAAATAGAGAATTTAACATGATTTGGTTAATAAACCTCACTTTTCAATAAAAAATGTCATATTATTTTTTCAAAATTTGAAGTTTAAAAAGAGGTTAAAACCAATAATCAAGAATAAAAAACGAGCCATAAATCACACTTGCAATGCCATTTGTCGTAAAAAATGCTATATTTACTTTGCTCAAATCATTCACTTTCACCAATGTATGCTGATAAAATAGCAAGGCAATAAATGTCAAAGCGCCTACCCAGTGTATCCATCCGAAAGTATACCCCTCAGTATTAAGCATCCAAACAGCACCAAAAAGCACTGTTGAAGAAGTAAAATGTAAAATATTGGATAACTGCAAAGCTCCTTTTTTTCCTAATTTAACGGGTACTGAATTGAGATTCAATGATTTATCAAACTCTTCATCTTGCAAAGCATATATGATGTCGAACCCCGAAACCCATAGCAATACAACCGCTGAATACATGATTGGCAAAATGTCGAAATGCCCCGTCACCGCCAAATATGCCCCCAAAGGAGCCAAAGCCAAGCCCAAACCTAAGACAAAATGGCATAAAAACGTGAATCGCTTAGTGTAACTATATCCTAATATAACCAATAAGGCGATGGGTGATAAAAAGAAGCACAACAGGTTAATAAACCAAGTTGTAGCAATAAATAAAAGGCAATTTATAATGACAAATGATAATGCTGCAGTCGGCGAAATAACGCCTGCTGGAATTTCACGAACCACTGTACGAGGGTTTTTAACATCAATATCTCTATCCAAATAACGATTGAAAGCCATAGCTGCACTGCGGGCGAAAATCATACAAAGTACGATACACATTAAAATAAGCCAATCAACACTGGTTTTTGATTCATAAATCCCTAAAGTAAAACCCACCAATGCAAAAGGCATGGCGAAAATGGTATGGCTAAATTTAATCAGTGATAAATAGTTTTTCATAAATGGATTCTTTTGATTTCCCAGATTAGAATACTCAATGCCTTCTTTTTGTTCAAAACTTTCAATTATTTCTGAAAGTTATTTTATGACTTGTTCACTGCATAACAACTGATGTATTTTCATGACCTGCGGAATCAACGCTTGCACTCCATCGTTGTAAATAATAAAATCTGCGCGTTTCATTTTTTCTTCTTCGGATAATTGCTTTGCCATGCGCGCTTCTATGTCTTTTTTTGTCAAATTGCCCCCCCTCAGTATAACCCGTTCCAAACGCACATTTTGAGGTGCAAAAACAGTAATAATTTTATCTAAATGCTTATAACTATCGCTTTCAAATATCAAAGCCGCTTCTTTGAGCGTATATGGTGCGTCTTTCTGTTCAGCGTGCCATCGGTCGCCATCTTCAAGCACTGCAGGATGCACCACAGCATTTAACTCTTTCAATTTCAATGGATTATGAAATGCTATATCTGCAATATGTTTTCTATTCAACTCGCCATTGGGCAAATAAGCCTCTTCACCAAAGATATTTTTGATGTTAGAAACCAATTTTCTATCTTCAACCATCAAGGCTTTTGCTCGGTCATCAGCGTAATAAACGGGGATGCCCAAAGTTTCAAAAATCTTACAAACAGTCGTCTTTCCGCTACCAATTCCGCCTGTTATTCCTACTTTTAATTTTTTCATTTTACATAGGTTTAACAATATAACCCTTTTGTTTTAATAAACGCAACACACCTTTTTTACCAGCCAAATGCCCCGCACCAATCGCTGCACACACTGTATTTTGATTCGATAATTCAGCAATCCGCTCAGCCATTATTTCATTGCGATTATAAATCATCATTTTCCTACTGCCTTTTGCAGTTTGTTTAGCCGCTTTGTAGAGCTTTGAAATATCGGCTTGCTCATAGATTTGAGTCATTTTTAAGAGTTGTTTTCTGAATTTATTGAAATTGCGCGCTATTTCTTTAAGGCTTTTTATTTGGTCGTCAACAGGTATGTTATTCAAGATTTCCAACTGTTCACTGAACGTTTCTATACCCCTCAGTATTTTGCCGTTTTCTTTAGCAAAATGCCAAAGTGTTTCGTCTAAAGAGAGCAATCTATCCTCAGATAAAATACCTTGAGTCAATAAATTAGTAATAGCGATTGGTTTATACCTATCAAATTGCATCAAATCCATACCTGCCTGCTTCTTCAAAACATCATTAATCCGATTGTATAACTTATTGGGAATCAATGATTTAAGTGTTTCATTTTGAGGCAGCAGCATGGCATTTTCTACAGGGGCGATTTGTGCATCCTCTAAATCAAACTCTGTTGCAAATACCTCGCAAGCTTGTATTTTATCAAAAAAGGCTTCCTCAAATTGAAAAGCTCGGGCATCCCGTACATGCATCGTGCCGATGATATATGATGTATTTTCTAATGCCTTACCTCCATTTTCTAATTTAGAAGTAGGGTAAAATTGCCAAACGAGGGTATTGTTTTTTTTATTCATTTTATGAAAGGTTTCAAAAACAGAAAGACCTATAAGGTTTTGGAAAAACCTTATAGGTCGAAAGGGCGAATATATGCAGAAAGATATATTTACTCGTATTTGAAAGGCAAAATTTTTGAATCTTTCACAGTAGAAAGCGTCATCAGCGTTTTCAAACGTTCGATTTCCTCGATTTGGGAAAGCGTTTTGAAAAGAAGCTGCTCGTAAGTTGGAATATCTTTACATACGATTTTGATTAAAAAATCCGCCTCACCTGTAATGATATAACATTCAGTGATTTCGTCAATCTCCTTAATTTTATCGAGGAAGTTGTTCAGGGCGTTATCTTTTTGCCAAGCCAAAGAAACAAGGACGAAAGTCTTGACGTTCAATCCAATTTCTTGAGGATTTACAGCCGCATGATAGCTCACAACAACACCGGTAGATTCTAATTTCTTAACGCGTTCGAGTGTGGGAGCTGGTGAAAGACCAATTTTTTTAGAAAGGTCAAGGTTTGTAATTTTTGAGTTTTCCTGTAGTATTTTAAGGATTCTCAAGTCGATGTTGTCAAATTTCTCCGTCATAACAGAATTAAATTTCGCGTGGGTATTTATCAATATATTTAAATCGGGTGCAAGTTAAAGCATAATAAAATTAAACACAAGTTTTTTTCGTAAAAACCTTAAAATATTTTACAAAAAGGCTAATTTGAAGATTAAAATTTACATTTATTTGGCTTTTATAAACGTATAATTACGACGTCGAAACAAAATTTGGTCACACTTTGGAATATTATTTCTTAACACATTGATTACTTGAGCCATTTCCAAATTAAATATTAAACTCGCTCCACTAATCTCCCGATTGTTTCGCTCAAATTTCCCATGTTGGTTGATTGCTCTCTTAATGTTTCTTTTAATGAATTTATTTCATCGAACAAAAGGTTGTTTATCCGATTGGGGGAAGGTAAAAAGGGACTGATTTTGGCTCTCACATACCAAATTTCACGGATAATACTGAGGGGTATCTCATAGGGTTCGTAAAAATTATTATCAGAGCGCAACTCTAATAACTTATTGTTTTTCAATTGATTATATACTCTTTTTGTTACAATATCATCACTTGTCACAATTATGTAAACATAGCTATCTTTAATGCCCGTTTCCCAAAGGCTCGGCTCAATGTAACTGCAAACAACTTTATCACCTTCAAAAAGCGTCGGTTCCATCGAATCTCCTGACACATCGAAGCAACGATGTGTTCCCACCTTATATTTATAGTCCGGCAATGTAAAAGACGGTAAATTCTGAATAAATATAGGGTCATTCAACTCACTCACATAACCACTTTGCGCAGGCACAGGTACATGCACAATGCGCTCATCATCGCTTACATCCGTTACCACTGTTAAAATCCTAAAATCTTTATTATTTTCTTCGCTGAGAATCATAGCCCCTTCGCCTGTGAAGATAAAAATGGGATTCATTTTATATACTTCAACGGCTTTGCGGATAAGGTCGATAGTGACATCCCGCCGTCCTTTCAAAATTTCGCTCAAACTTTGAGGTAGATATTCCAGTTCAAGCGCAAATTGACGGCTACTTTTTATTGTCTTAGTATCTCGAAGGCGATTATGAAATTTGATAAATCGCTGGGTAACAATATTGTTGTTCATTAGAAATGCTTTTTGTTGTATTCGCCATAAAGTTACACTTTATTCCTAATTTGCGGATAGATTTGGTTATTATTTACCTAAATTGATGATATTTATTTTGAATAAGCATTAATTATTGTTGCAAAATCATCTGCTTTTAAAGATGCACCGCCGATAAGTCCGCCATCAACATCAGGCTGTGCTAAAAGTTCTTTAGCATTAGCAGCATTCATGCTGCCACCATATAAAATGCTGATAGATGCTGCGATTTCTTTACCATACTTTTTCTGAAAGGTTTTGCGGATAGATTTATGCATATCTTGTGCTTGCTCAGGGGACGCTGTTAAACCTGTTCCGATTGCCCAAATGGGTTCGTAAGCCACCACTACTTTTTTAATATCTTCATGGCTCAAATGAAAAAGCTCATCTTGAATTTGCTTGGATACAAATCTTGTATGAGTGCCTTTTTCACGTATCCGCAAAGGTTCGCCGCAACAATAAATAGGTGTCATGCTTTTTGAAAGCAATAAATCTATTTTTTTCACCAAAATCTGTCCCGTTTCCTTAAAATATTCCCGACGCTCTGAGTGTCCAACGATGACATATTCAACGCCTACGGATTGCAACATTTCTGCTGATACCTCACCCGTATATGCGCCTTTTTCTTCTTGATAACAATTTTGCGCACCCAATTTTATAGTGGCATGACCTTCAATCAAACGACCTACACTTTCGCAAAATACTGAGGGGGTAGCCAATACGACTATTACATCATTTGCCAATTGTTTCGATTTAATGTCGTTGGTTAAAATAAGCGCATCTTGAAAAGTTTTGTTCATTTTCCAATTGCCTGCTACTATTTTAAGTCTTTTTACCTTCTTTGCCATGATTTATGAGTCTAAATTTAAAATATTTGAAAAATTAATTGATGATTTTTTAAAATCGGCGCAAAGTTAAAAAGCTGTAACCAATAATGAAGGATTAATACCTGAATTTCGTTTTTCCTTT
>JAYUUR010000150.1:0-5497 GCA_043754475.1 Saprospiraceae bacterium
GCATAGGATTGAACATGATTGACACCTGAATTGGCAGTTTTATTATTGCCTTTTTCATCTACATAATTAAAACTTTTCAGTTGTTTTAATTGCTGTAAAAACGGTGGAAAAGAGGTAATCGGTGCGGGTTCAAAACTCGTCGTTTGCTGCGTAGATGTGATATGAATATGTCCCCAAAAGCCGAACATTTTTTCGCTGATTTCAGATTTAAAACCTTTTATCAACGAAACGGCGATAATCATCACGGCAATGCTCAAGGCTACTGCTGCAATGGCAATGCGAATAATCAAGCGCGCGAAGGATTTCTGACCACTTGCCGCTACTCTTTGGGCTATAAAAAATGAAAAATTCAAGGCGTTTTAAAATTTGACTGCAAATAAACAGCATTTTTATTAAAAAATCGCTATATATTTGTGATGCATTATTTAAGAAACAATCTATATTTTAACCAAACACCTCAAAATTATGATGCAACAAACACTCTTGTCCACACTGATAGCATTCAGTGTTGTTTCGTCAGCATCCGCTCAAACGATTCATCAAGCTACCGTCAATGTGACCACCCAATCCGTCAGTCGAGAAGTCGCCTTGCAATCGAATGGCAGTGTTTTAAAATCGCAATTAAAACCGCGTAGTGGTGCCAGTGACAAAGCCGCACAACCATTTATCAAGTACTTTTGGGAATTTGGCGACGGCAATTATAGCACTGATGAAAGACCTCTCCATGCTTACAATACTGAGGGGGGTCAAAAAGTGCAACTTTTTATGACGCCGTGCTATACTTTGGATAAAATCAAACCGGCTGTCCAAACCATTCAAGCCAATAAAAGTTCGATTGCCTACAAATCGCCGAACGAATCTTGGAGCGGGAATTTACGCATGTCGAGCAACCTGTCGTTGCACAATATCAAAGCCGTTCGCGCCAATGATGTCTTTGTGGGCATCGCTTCGCTGCGCAATCCTTTGAGCGATACGCGCAATGCGAAGTTGTATATTTTTTACAATAAAATCAATCAAGTCAAGACCACGGGCAAAATTCTGATGCTCAAAGACAGTCGAATATATCGCAGTACTGAGGGGGTATATGGTGCAGAATCTTCTATCGTGAATACGTTGAAAAAGGACTTTTATGATGTTAAAGTATTCAATATCAACAGTTTAGATAAAAACGCTCGCAATGTATTCATGACTTTTGAAGTGATGGAAAAGACAGGTTTTGAAAAAATTAAAGACTTGGATATTGTAGCAGCAATGGTGGTAGATGGTTCACCCAACGTGGAGCAAAATACGCTCTCTTTTAAAACAGCCTCATCATTTGATCCTAATAATATCAAAGCACCGGGCTTAATGAGTTTTAGATTTGTAGAAAATAAGCCGTTTAAATTTCGCATTAATTTTGAAAATATAGGCAACAGCCCAGCTACATCTGTACAAGTGAAAGCAACAGTACCCGATATTTTAGAGGCGAGTTCGATTCAAAATATCAAAATGGTGCCTGCCTTTAAAAACAATTCTCCAAGGGATAGTGCCATGAAATATACCATTAGCCCTGATGGAAAATTCATCAATTTCGCTTTTTCAAACATAGATATTAGCGGCACTAAAGAAGAGTGGAAACCTAAAAAAGAGTCTTCACAAGGCTATATCGAATATGAATTGAAACCGAAAAACGGCATCCGCAAACGCGAATTTGATTCCAATGCAGAAATTATTTTTGATAATAATGCCCCCATTATTGCGGATAAAGACAAGACGGCGTTTCGAGACGGAATGTCAATTGGCATCAAAGCAGGTATGAATTATCAGCCCAATACTGAGGGGTCTAATTATTTTATTGGGGCAACGTATTCTGCCTATCGCCCGGCAGGTATTTATTTGCAAATGGAAGCGATGGTGGATTTGACAAAACGCATTACGCATCGTGATACTATAACTCAACAAACTAACTTAAAAACCAATACTCAAGATTCAAGATTAGGTTATACTGCCAATTATGATTCCCTTGTATTCAGTGAAAAATATGCGCGAACCAATTCAATCCGCATAGTGCCTATTCATTTAAGATACGATTTTTCAAAGTTTGTGAGCGTTGGTTTAGGCTTAAATGCTGATGTGAGTTTCTCAACAGTTCAGCGTTTTCAAACGCCTTCCACTATTAAATACTTCAGGGACATTTCAACTCAGATACCTAAAATTGTTCCTGAAACATGTCAATACGGGCGTAAACAACTCAGCAGCATTACTAAAACGGATATTGATTACGGTATTTTCGGAGATATTGCTTTCGGCAATTATAGTCATGGACTGAGCGTGGGATTAAGAGCTATGCAGCCTTTTAAAATGGGCAGTGCTACGCCGATTTCTGATATTTCACCAACAGCCACTGCTCAACCCAAGCCTAAAATCTCTTTCCAAATCTATTTATCTTATAAAATCCTCTAAAAATATTATCATGAAAAATATAAAATATGCTATTATCCTTGCTTTATTCTCAATACTTTTAGCGTGCAATAAAAACGCTGGTTGCTTGAGTCCTTACAACGATTGCAATTGTGCAGATGGTTATGAGGGCGATAATTGCAAAACAAGGGTGACGGAAAAGTTTTTGGGCAATTATCTTAAAGAAAATCGTTCAGCGACTGATACTACTGCAACACTCTTAGTTTTAGATTCTGCTACTCAACTTAAAAGAGTTTACATCAAGAAGTTTAATACATTTGATGTTACTGGTCGTCCTTTTTATGGTGATTTTTATGGTATTGTAGATGGTAAGCATATCACTATTCCGAAACAATCACCTACCGGTAGACTTAATTTCAAATTGGTAGAAGGAGACGTCTGTTTAAATGAAGAAGGTCAAGCAGCAGGTTTAATTATGCGGTTGAGATTTGAAGGCGACCCTAATCAATATTATAGAATTTTATACATAAGAAAATAAATAAGTTATACTATGCTCATAGTCCTCTCATTCGCCAATAAAGAAGATGCCCACTTATCGCTTTTGAAAGAAGAAAGCGGTGAGATTCGAACGGCTTTGCGCCCTTTGGAAAAACGGGGATTTATCAGCGTGGAACATGAGGAAAGTACAACGATTAAAGAACTTTCCGCCATTTTTATCGATAATCCAGACCTGTTGACCATATTCCACTACGGCGGTCATGCGGGCGGCGATGAATTGCTCTTGGAAGATGCCGAAGCAAGCGAAAAAGGCTTGGCACAACTGTTGGGTCAGCAAAAGAATTTGAAATTGGTTTTTCTCAACGGTTGCTCCACAAAAGGGCAAGTAGATACGCTTTTTGCGGCAGGCGTAAAAGCCGTGATAGCTACGTCCGCTCCCATCAATGATGACAAAGCCAAAGACTTTGCTATTGCATTTTACAAGGCATTATCCTACAAACAGACCATCAAACAAGCGTTTTTTATGGCTAAAGGCACTATCGAATTGCGAAAAGATGCACCTGAAATTGGCTTTCGTAAAATCGGTCATGCGGACGATACCCCCTCAGTAATTGACACAGAAAAGATGCTTTGGGGCATGTATATTCAGCCCGATTTTGAAGAAGAAGTGCTTAATTTTAGATTGCCTTATTACAAAACCATAGCCGTTAGTCAAGACGTTTTGTCAAATATCAGAGCGAATCGGCATATTACAAGCGTTTTAGAGGAGATGTGTCGATACAAAAGAGATATTTTTACTGAAATGATAAAGGTGCGTGATGGTGAGGATGTGAAACGCGATTCAAGTTATTATTTAAAATTGGTTTTTGAAAATTTCCCTTTGCCGATAGGTAAACAAATACAATTGCTAAAACCGATGGAAGTAGCGAATATGGAACGCCTTGAGCAATTGATATCCACTTATATTATTACAGGTCAAACTTTGTACTATATTTTACTGTCTAATTTTTGGGAAGAAGTGGCTAATAATCATTTAAATATAGCCCCTGATTTTTTAATTAAACACCAATTAACGCCTGAAAATGAAGCGAATTTTGATTTCTTCAAGGCAATTTTAGATATTTATCAACATATCATAGAATTGCAACTGCCTTTGTTTGCACCTGAATATGAAACGCTCTGTCAGAATCTTTTGGATGACACCAAAGATGCACATAATGCTCATCAATACCTCCAAATACTGAGGGGGTCTTATGCCGAAACGCCAACTCATGAAATCGCTACTGCTTGCGAAAATGTTGAAATGGCTTTGAAAGATATACTTTGGGAGGCTGCGTTTTTAGTCGGCTATGATTTCTTTTCTGTTCGGGATATTGAAATTCGTTTCCCTCGTTCGAGCACGATTAGTTATGAATTGGATTGGGGCATGGTGGATACCAATACCACCCTATTTAACGATGAGGAAAACCGCCGCCGACCTGTTTTCACCAATTGCGATTCGATAGTCATGTTGGCTTATGGGCGAGATGGCGATTTAGGGCATTATTTAAACCTTTCTCCTTTTATCATTGATAAAAACACTTTTCATAAAACAGTGATTGACGATAATACGGTTCAAAAAAATCGGCTGATTGACCTATTTATGTTCCGTTTTGAAAAAGACGGCGTTTATCATTATGGCACTATCAATCACAACTATTTTGTCACAGCTAAAAATGAAAAAGGTACGGATATAGTGAATACCAAGATGACTCTGCGTGATTTTGAAAAAGGACGCAATATCAAACCCTTAGTACCGTCCTATAAATCCTCCAAAACTGAAGCTGTTAAAACAGCAGACATCAATGAGGATTTGAATGAAATAAATCCCATCTTTGCAGACTTGGAATTGCAATTTTTGAATTTTAAAAATGCCTTCACGCCGCGCGATTTGAAGACTTTGACCACTTTGACTACATGACAACCAGCCCTTTCAAATTTTTAGACCCATATGGGAAAGACGATGCTGATTTCTTTTTTGGCAGAGAGAAAGAAACCGCCCAATTGTTCAATGCTGTTCATGCGTCGAATCTCACCTTATTATATGGTGCTTCGGGTACAGGCAAAACGAGCCTTATCAATTGTGGTTTAGCAAACAAATTTTATGATACCGATTGGATGCCGCTATTTATTAGGCGAGGCAAAGGCATTAATGATGCATTAAAAGATACCCTCGACAATGCTTTAGCTGCTACCGAAGATCAACCTGAAAAATGGAGCATTGAAAAGAAGGTGGATATTCTGTTTTTAGATTATTTCAAGCCCATTTACTTGATATTTGACCAATTTGAAGAGCTTTTTATATTTGGAACAAAGCCCGAGCAAGAGTTATTTTATCAAACGCTCAAAAAACTCCTCGATACTCCCAAAGGGACAAGTAAGGGGTTACACGTAAAGATAATTATCAGTATTAGAGAAGAATGGATTGCTTATTTGAATGAATTTGAAAAGGTGATTCCTTACCTATTTGACAATCGGTTGCGCGTAGAAAAAATGAGTTCTGACAATTTATATCGTGTAGTGGAAGGAACTTTGTATCATGCTAATATTCGAGTTGAGC
>JAYUUR010000151.1:0-5491 GCA_043754475.1 Saprospiraceae bacterium
CGATGTGTCCAACGTCACGCGCCTCCGCAATGCTTTTGGCAACCGTTTGAAAATCCTTTGCGGCGTGGATACTTTAGCGATGGAAGAATTGGTCATGGGGGCTGACGGTTGGGTAGCAGGTTTGGTGTGTGCTTTTCCAAGAGAAACGGTGGTCATTTATCAACTCATCAAGCAGGGTAGGGCAGCCGAAGCTTTGCCGATTTATCGTTGGTTTTTACCACTTTTGGAGCTTGATATTCACCCTAAACTGGTGCAATACATCAAACTCGCCGAGCAATATACAGGTATCGGCACTGAAAATGTCCGCGCACCGCGTTTGATATTGGAGGGCGAAGAGCGTGTTCGCGTTGTGAAAATTATAGAAGAAGGATTGAAAAGTCGCCCTGTTTTACCTGAATTGTAGGCATTATTTAAGTAGATACTTATGTAAGTCTATACTTATTTACTTAATAGCGTTAATGATTACTACATCGTACAAGTCAAATTTACTATCTTGACTAATAATTGGAATGTTTTCAGAAATGGCTTGAGCAATTAACATTCTGTCAAAAGGGTCTTGGTGATGAAAAGGCAGTTGGGATAAGATTTATATTTTTACATTAAATTTAAAATCAGAAAAATGAATATCTTAAAAACACTTCTCTTGAGCGTCTTATAATATTTTGATAAACAATACGGAAAACGCTAAAATCCCCGAAGGTTTGTTGAATTATACCTTTAAATTAACACCTTCTACGGGCAGTGCTACCCAGTTTCAAGGCTCTATTTGTAAAAATACAAGCAAAGGAACTGATTGCCCTGCTACAAATTCTAAATGTTTATTTTCATCTCAAAACGACAGAGATACTTTTAATACATCATTTTCCAGTAATGAGGCGTGTAAATAAATATGAAATCTTCAACGCCACATAAATATTCTGCCGTTATCATCGGCTCCGGTCCCAACGGTTTATCTGCTGGCATTGAACTCGCACGCAATGGTCAAAAAGTGCTGATTGTGGAAGCCGCTAATACAGTCGGTGGCGGTATGCGGACGCATGAATTGACATTACCTGATTTCAAACACGATTTTTGTTCGGCTGTGCATCCGATGGGCTATTTATCGCCCTATTTTAAGCAATTACCTTTGGAGCAATATGGGCTGAAATGGATTTTTCCGAAAGCGTCTGTCGCGCATCCATTGGACAATGAGGAGGCGGTGATTTTATCCCAATCTTTAGAAGAGACGGCAAATAATCTGGGCATAGATAAAAATGCTTGGATAAAGCTATTGACGCCTTTCATTCACCGCGCCGCCGACCTGATAGAAGACGTTTTAAAGCCTTTGGGCATTCCTAAAAATCCCTTATTATTAGCCCGTTTTGGTATAAAAGGTATGCTGCCTGTTACAACTTTGGCAAATTGCCTCTTCAAAGACAAACGCGCCAAAGCTTTATTGGCAGGTTGTGCAGCGCATAGTGTCTTGCCATTGGATAAATTTTTTACAGGGGCAGTCGGGTTATTGTTTGCTGTAACAGGACATACAGTCAATTGGCCCATTGCCGAAGGAGGTTCTCAAAATATTGCCAATGCGCTTGCCGACTATTTTAAAGCATTGGGTGGGGAGATTCAAACGGGTCAAAAAATTAGGCATTTCAAGGAGTTGCCCGAAGCAAAAGTGTATTTATTTGATACTGATCCCTTGCAATTAGCGACTATAGCAGCAACAGAATTGCCCCCATCCTATATTCAACGCTTAAAAAAATATCGCTTTGGTCCGGGTGTTTTTAAGATAGATTATGCTTTAGACAGCCCTATCCCTTGGCGCGACCCCAGATGTTTGGATGCTTCGACTGTCCATATTGGCGGCACGATGGAAGAAATCGCCATCAGTGAAAAGGACGCATGGAATGGAAAACACACTGAAAAACCGTTCGTGCTCTTGACGCAACAAAGCCAATTCGATACCCAAAGAGCACCCGAAGGCAAGCATACAGGCTGGGCATATTGCCATGTCCCCAATGGTTCAACCAAAGACATGACGCAAGCCATTGAGCATCAAATAGAGCGTTTTGCCCCTGGATTTAAAGACATTATTTTAGCCAAACACACCACGCATACACAAGCCTTTCATCATTACAACCCGAATTATGTCGGCGGTGCCATTTCAGGCGGTGCCACCGATATTACCCAACTCTTCACAAGACCCGTCGCCCGATGGGATCCTTACAGTACGCCCAATCCTCAACTCTTTATTTGTTCTGCTTCAAGCCCGCCCGGCGCAGGCGTGCATGGCATGTGTGGATATTATGCGGCTCAATCGGCTTTAAAGGCTTTGTTGAAGCAGGGTTAAGGGTATTGTTGCGAGGCTTTTAGGTTTTTATTCAAAGAGAAGCACCCCCTCAGTATAAGCAGTGATTTGGGATAAAATATTGACCATTATGATGCAAACGTTTAGGGTAAAATCACAAACGTAAGCGGTGAAATTGAAAACGTTTAGAGTGAAATCACAAATATGAAGCAGTGAAATTGAAAACGTTTAGGGTGAAATCATAAATGTAAGGCAGTAAAATTAAAAACGTTTAGTGTGAAATCATAAACGTTAGCGATGAAATTAAAAACGTTTGGAGTGAAATCACAAACGTGAGAGGTGATATCACAAATATAAGGCGGTGAAATTGAAAACGTTTAGAGTGAAATCGCAAACGTGAGACAATCGGAATGAGAGATGAGTGAGTTAAGGCTTGAAATGGTGGCGTTAGTTAAAGGAAATGGAGGGATTTTTTTTACATTTTCCTTGAAAGCTGTTACAGAACCATTTATTTAAAATATATTTGTTTATAAAATAAAAAGTATCGTGGTGCAAAAGAATCATCGTAGTTTAGGAGTGTAAATATTGGGAACAGTTAAAAATAAAAAATAAACGGTTACATTTCAAAGCATAAATCGAATAATTGCTAATTTTGCCTTATGGTGATTATAGAAAAAACATATAGCAACAATAACGAAACTTTACTTGAAAAAGTAGAAGAAATTGATATTCCTATAAATTTTGGGGTTATCGAAAGAAATCATAAGAAGAAAGACATAAATGTGCTTTCTCTTTTCTCTGGTTGTGGGGGGATGGATTTAGGGCTTGAAGGTGGTTTCACCGTTCATAAAAATAGTATCTCTAACAAGTATAACGCAGATTTCATAGAAAGCCATTTAGACAATGGTTTTGTGGAACTCAAAAATACAAGATTCAGAACAGTATTTTCAAATGATATATTAAAAGAAGCTAAGACTGCATGGATACATAATTTTACTAAACGAGGTTACGATAGCAGTATATTTCATTCAGATAGTATTGTAGATTTAGTGAAAATGCACAAAGCGGGTGCAGATATTTTTCCTCAAAACATTGATATTGTAACAGGAGGATTCCCATGTCAAGACTTTAGTATAGCAGGTAAAAGGAATGGATTTAGCTCACATAAAGACCATAATGGAAAAATCATTGAGGCAGAGATAGCCAATGAAGAGACAAGAGGAAAATTATATACATGGATGAAAGAGGTTATAGAGATTACCAAGCCCAAGATTTTTATTGCAGAAAATGTAAAAGGATTAGTGAACCTATCGAATGTTAAAGAAATTATACAAAAAGATTTTTCAAAAGCTGATGAAAATGGGTATATTGTTTTAGAGCCTCAGATTTTACATGCAGCAGATTATGGAATACCCCAATCACGGGAAAGAGTTATTTTTATCGGGATTCGTAAATCTGCCTTGAATGCTAAGGCTTTAAAAAATTTGACTGCTAAAATAATATCAAAAGATTACAACCCTTACCCTAAGCCAAGCCACGCCTACAATGATAAAAGTAATGGTTTGGAAATACCGCAAACTTTAGAAAACATACTTTCTATTTTACAAGAGCCTGAACAAAGTAATGACCCTTCACAAATGTTTTACTCTAAAGCGAAATTTATGGGCGTACATTGTCAGGGACAAACTGAGATAAATTTAAAAGGTATTTCCCCGACAATTCGGGCTGAACATCATGGGAATATAGAGTTCAGAAGATTATCAAAAAGTAATGGCGGTAAAATAGATACAGAACTAAAAGAAAGAAGGCTAACACTAAAAAATTATATACTCCAAATCAAGTTTTCCTTAAATTAAAATGACATGAAAAACGAAATAATAAAAGAAGCTTTAGAAGAAGCAAAATATTTACTTTCAAATGAATATCAATCTTTGATTGATGAAGATTTAATATCAGAATACAATAACGTCCTCGAAAAGATTACAGTTGCTCTTAGTGAATTAGATAAAGAAAACTGATGGAAAGACAACTTTGGACAAGAGAAGAATTTATGCTTGTAATGAATTTATATACAAAGATTCGTTATGGTCAGTTTAATGTCAATAATTCAGAGGTTCAAAAACTTGCATCATTAATTGGTAAATCACCCGGTGCTGTTGCTTATAAATTAGTTCATTTTGCCGGTTTAGATTCTTTTCATAAAGAACGAGGTATAAAAGGACTTGCTAATCCGGGAATTAAAGCTATTGCTATATACAATGAATTTCAGGAAAACTGGAACGAAATGCTCTATGAAAGTGAGGTTTTATTAGCAAAAGCTCAAAATACAACAGTGGAAAAAAACTTCTTTTCAGAAAAAGAATTAGAAAAAATTGAAGAACATAAAATTGGAAATAAAAAAGGCTTAGATGTAAAAAGGCTTGTTAAAACTAGAGTAAATCAAACATTGTTTAGGAAAATTGTTACAAACAACTATTCTAATACTTGTGCTATATGTGGGATAAATTTACCAGAATTAGTAATTGCGAGCCATATATTAAAATGGTCTGAAAATGAAAACGAAAGGCTTAACCCTACAAATGGTATTTGTTTCTGCAATACTCATGATAAAGCATTTGAATTAGGTTTTATAAGTATAAATACTGATTACAATATTTTAATTTCAAAAAAACTAAAAGAGATATCAGATAAAAAAACACTGGAACTTGTATTTTATAGACATGAAAAAACTAAACTCATTATGCCTGATAAGTATTTCCCTAACAAACTTTATTTAGATATTCATTGTCAAAATAGGTTTATTCAATAAAACCTTGAGCAAAAGAATTGATAGAAAGTAACTCAAATTCAAACTTGCCGCTTTCAAAAATATTACTAAACACCCCCTCAGTATAAAAGCCATTTCATCTCAAAAAAGCATAAAACACCCCAAAAGACCATCACCACCTACGTGTATCACACCACGAATTTTACGAATTGACGAATATTGGCTAATCTACATGTTGACAACACATAGATTAGCCAATATTCGTTCATTCGTAAAATTCGTGGTGTGATACACGTAGATGGGCAAATATTCCCCCATCCAAAAAATTCGTGGCACCAAACACATCAATGGGTAAATTTCTTTTCTATCTTTAATCCCAATAAAAAATCAAGAATATCATATTACCAATTACCTATTAACCATCACCTATTATA
>JAYUUR010000152.1:0-5490 GCA_043754475.1 Saprospiraceae bacterium
GTGACTTGTCCGTTGTCAGCTATATTGGGCTTATTGAAACATCCTTTGACTGACATTGGTTTGCAACAATTTTTGGACGACCATGAAAAGGGAAAAGCACAATCGAATTAATTATTGATTGAAATGAATGAAAATCAACCCTTAGCAAAGCCTGTTGTCAAACACATTGCTATTGCGGGTAATATCGGGGCAGGAAAAACGACTTTAACGACTCAACTTGCCAAGCATTTCTCTTGGGAACCGCATTTTGAAGATGTAGCGGACAATCCCTATCTCGCTGATTTCTACCACGATATGCATCGGTGGTCTTTCAACCTACAAGTCTATTTTTTGAACAGTCGCTATCGTCAACTCGTGGATATTCAAAGCGGCGATAAAACCATTATTCAAGACCGCACCATCTATGAAGATGCCCACATCTTCGCACCCAACCTTCATGAAATGGGTTTGATGTCGAAGCGTGATTTTGAAAACTATTTCAGTTTGTTTGAATTGATGAATAAGCAAGTGTCGCCGCCTGACCTTTTAATATATTTGAGAGCAAGCATTCCAACATTGGTTGAGCACATACAAGCGCGGGGGCGAGATTATGAAGGCACTATTTCTTTAGATTATCTCAAACGCCTCAACGAACGCTACGATTCATGGGTTTCGACTTACGCAGAAGGTAAGTTATTAATCATCAATGCTGATGAAGTAGATTTTATCAATAGACCTGAAGATTTGGGTGAAATCATCAGTAAAGTACAAGCAGAATTACACGGTTTGTTTTAAAAGGTTTATTAATTTTTAGACGAAACTAAGAACATAAACAAACGTATCAATACAGAATGTTTAAAATATTCAACGGAATAGCTTGGTAAGATTAAAAAAAAGTTATCTTTGCGGGCAATTTTATTAAAAATCTTTATTATAACTGATTGGCAATTATAAATTTTCAAGAATGGCAAAAGTAAAACAAAACGTAAAAAAAGAGGAAGTCTTGATTGATGTGGCTGAAGTGACACACGGAGCGCAAAGTTGGTTCGATACATATAAAAAACCATTGTTAATTGGTTTGGGTACTATAGTGGTCTTGATAGGTGCTTCGCTTTGGTACAAATCAAATGTAGCAGCTAATCAAAAGAAAGCAGTGGCAGCGATGTGGCAAGCCGAGCAAATGTTTGAGCGCGATTCATTCGCTTTAGCATTGAACAATCCGGGCGGCGGTTTTGAAGGCTTTCAAGGTATTGCCAGCAAATATAGTAGCACTCCGGCAGGTAATTTAGCTAAATATTATACAGGCGTTTGTTATTTGAATCTTGCTAAATTTGACGAAGCCATCAAAAGCTTAGAAGATTTTTCACCTGCGGGCGAAGTCACACCGACCATGAAATATGGTGCGTTGGCAGATGCATACAGCGAAAAGAAAGATTACTCAAAAGCATTGAAATTGTATAAAGAAGCAGCAGATGCAGGTGGCGTAGATGAATTGAAAGCTTTTTATTTGAAGCGTTACGGCATGTTGAGCGAAATTCAAAATGATGCCAGTTCAGCAACCAGTGCCTACAAAGAAATAAAAGAAAAATATGCCCAAACGCAAGAGGCGCGTGATATTGAAAAATACATCGCCCGAGCGGAAGCCAAAAAGAAATAATTACAACAATCGAAAGAAATAAACAATCTGCATAGTTAAGGTGAAGCCGTCAAAGGCTTCGCCTTTTTTTATTACCTATTAAACACCTCAATCGCCTGTCTATATTTTGTTGTTGGAGACTTCATAAACAAGGGTACAAAACAAGTAGTACCTCCGATTAAAGCCAAAGGCGAAGGAGTGAAGTCAATGGTTCCATCTTTCAATTTTTCTATTTTACCCATCAAACACCCTGCTACGAAGGCTGCTGCACCCAAGACCATGATGGTGGTTTTAGTATTATGAAGGCGTTTACCATCATTTAATAGTTTCATACTGAGGGGGTTGGCAGAGAGCCTATTCACCAAGTTTTTATAGTTAATTTCTTGAGCAGAGTAAGGAGCGTCTTGAAAATAATATCCTTTGACAGTATAAGATGTGTTGTAAATATATGGTGTATTAATATCATAGTTCCCATAATCTCTAATTGATTCTTTAGATAAAATATTGATTTTGCCTTCTTGTTCTAAGCGATACCAATCGGCTTTGGTTTGTTTACTGTTCATAATCCTTTGAAAATAGCCATCACTACCCAAATAGGATTTTATCTCTGTATTCAGATATTTATTTTGATTGTCAAAATAAAAATAATTCTTTTTAAGGTAGGTGTTGCATTGGAATATATCTTTTCACCGCTATTCAATTCTAAATAGAATTTTTGAGTGGATTGTGCCAATACATTGAAAACAATGGTAAGGGAAGCGAGAGTTAGAAGTGCTTTTTTCATAGTTAATTAGATTTTGCAATGGTTAGGAAAATGATTTCAGATTTGTATTCCTACAAATTTAACAATTATATTCCTCTTTTGCAATAGGTGTGTTTGTGACATCTCTACCAAATCTGTTAAATATTTCATAATTAATTATTGCAAAATACTGAGGGGTCAAATTCAAAACTTATGATGTAATCTTCTTTAAAAATTCTCAATCCACCATCTTCAAATTGACATAAAAGTTCTCATCCACCTTAAAATCACCCTTTGATTTGATGGTAGTTTTGCTCGATTTCCATTCTCTTGTCGGATAAATAAAAGCATATTTACCTTTTTCAAGACTGACTTTTATAGGCATATTAAAGTTAGAAAGGCAATTTGTCCAACGGTAGTCTATTTTATTTTTGGACACTTTACATTCTAAAATAGGAATTTGAATATGCCTCAAATATTGGTCAAAAATGGGCTGCAAATCCTTGCCGGATGCCTTGATTATATAACTTTCTATATCCGCAGCATCCACCGTTTTATGATAAAAGGTTTTGTTCAGACCCCTCAGTATTTGACGCCATTTTTCATCATTATCCACGATTTGACGCATTGTGTGTAGCATATTCCCACCTTTTGGGTACATATCGCCCGAGCCTTCATTGTTCACATTGTAAGTGCCAATAATTGGAGATTTATTGCGAATGCCCATTCTTGAACCAATCATATATTCTGACCCTGCTTTTTTTCCGAAATGATACTCCGTAAAAAGGGATTCGCTATAATTGGTAAAACTTTCGTGTATCCACATATCCGCGATGTCGTTATAGGTGATATTATTCGCAAACCACTCGTGACCTGACTCATGAATAATAATAAAATCCCACTTCAATCCCCAACCTGTGCCCGATAAATCTCTGCCTAAATACCCATTGGCGTATTGATTGCCATACGTCACCGAGCTTTGATGTTCCATGCCCAAATACGGCACTTCCACCAATTTGTAACCATCCTCATAAAATGGATAAGGTCCAAACCAATATTCAAAAGCCTTCAACATCATAGGCACTTGCTTGAATTGCTTCTTCGCTTTTTCCAAATTTTCAGGTAAAACATAGTAATCCAAGCTCAATTCCCCTTTTTCTCCTTGAAATTTTTCAGAAAAATGGGTATAATTGGCAATATTCACATTGACACCGTAATTATTGATAGGATTTTTGACAAACCAATTAAAAGTGCGAGTGCCATCGGCATTCTCAATCGTTTTTACCAAACGACCGTTCGACACATCCATCAAATTTTTAGGTACGGTCACGGCTATTGACATCGAATCAGGTTCATCATACATATGGTCTTTGCAGGGCCACCAAACACTCGCCCCCAAACCTTGACACGATGTGGCAACAAACGGATTGCCTTTAGCATCCTTGCTCCAACTAAATCCACCGTCCCACGGAGCATTGGCAGCCTCTTTTGGAATGCCTTCATAGAACACCGTCAAAGTATAATTTTTGCCTTCATACTGAGGGGTCTTCATCTCAACAAAATAAGCATTCATCCCTTTTTTCTGAAAGCTCAATACTTCATTATTTTGAACAATTTTATTGATTGTCAAAGGCGGTTGCAAATCAATTTGCATCACCTTTTGACTTGTTAAAACCTTGTAATGAATGGTATTACTGCCTTCAATTCGCTTTTCAGTTGGATTGACAGCCACTTTTAAGTCATAAAATGTCAAATCCCACCAAGTGCGTTCGGGTGTTCGGCTGCCTCGGAGGGTATCATCTTGATTGAATATGGGCTTTTGTGCAACTATCATACTTGTTAAAAGTATGGATAGGCAAAGGGTTATGAAGTATTTATTCATTGTGATTGTTTTATAAACTAATAGAGGCGGTTGTGCGAGTGAAGTGGTTTTTCAAAGGGGTTTTATGGTTTTTACTGAGGGGGTGCTTTTTTGAACTACTTGTAAATATCAAAAAATAAATTAACCAATAAATCTTTATCGGGGTTTTCATTATGAACAATGGGAATTGTTAAGGGTGAAACTATACGGCTGAGGGGTGCTCATATTGTTTATTGATACCTTTTTCTAATAGTTGTTTGTTTAGTTCCTCAAAAGTAATTTCACCAAACCAAAATTGTTCCCGCAACTTCTTGTGTTGCAACATTTTTAGCAATCCTTTAACAGTCGGGCTGTCTGGATTAATGATGTGCGGCTTTTTTTCTTCATTTGTTGATGACATTCTCTTCATTTTTTTACAAAGTTAGGTTTATTTAAGTGTTTTTCAATTAATGATGTGTAGTTGAGTAAAAAAATCTCTTAGTTGTTTAGTTTTCTTCTGATGCTTCCATAAGTGCTTTCATGAGTATATCAGCAGCACCTACTTCAAATTGAGGCGTATGTAAATAATAGGTTTTATTAGGCAATAATTCTGTTAATGTTACCATATCCTATTTTTACTGTAAAGTTAAAAGATTTATCTCAGCTTTAAAATAGAAAAATATTATCGAAGTGATAAAAGATGCCTCTAAATCTGACGCTGCCAAAAGATGCAGCCCATCGGACAGCAAGGGCTATGTCTAAAATGAAAGAAAAGAGGAAAAAACAATATTCAAACGAGGTAAAAGAACTTCCATCAATAACAGAAAATATAATAGTCATCATGGAAAAAGCCCTGTTTGAGTTAAAAGGCACTCAGACGGGGCTTGGATAAGAAATGTTATAAAATATTGAAAACCCATAGATAATGCTTGGCTTTGGGTTTTGTACTTCGGTTGGACGTCGGCTTCGTTCAACACAAGCCTGTCGTGGGCTACTCGCACCACTACAGGCTTATTTGTTGTTGCGATGTCTTTTTTTATTTTTTTATTTTTATTTTTGTAGTCGTATAAACAGTTTTTTTTTACATACCCCCTCAGTATCAAGCCTTATTTTTATGGTTTTCAATAATCTTTTCGACTTCTTCTTCTGAAATCTTGGCATATTTGGCTATTTTATGAATAGGCGTTTCATCTAACCAAAGTTCGATAACAAATTCAGTTTTTTGTTCTTCTTTTGCTTCTTTAATTAAATCTTTAACATCTTCCATTTCTGTTTCTTGAAGACTTGCAATTT
>JAYUUR010000153.1:0-5482 GCA_043754475.1 Saprospiraceae bacterium
CCCCTTCTGTATAACGCGCGGCGGCTTCACCGCACGTTATGGGCAAGTTTCAAAAACGAACACATCACAGCGGACAGACACGAGAATTACCGACAATTATTTTAAGACAATTCTTGACTGTTTGAAAAATGTTTTAATATTGCAATACAAAAGTGGAGACCAGCGACCACTTTAAAAACGGGGCGACACCGAAAAGCCAGACGAGTAGGACAAAATAAAAAAAACAACGAAATGAAAAATGCAAAATTCTTTTTAATGGTTCTCATAGCAGGACTTTTCACAACTACAATGAATAGTTGTAAAAAATGTAAGGACGAAGACCCACGGGCAAAAATTATAAATAATGGAACACAAAAAGCAAGTGTTCAAATTAAAACATCAGGAGGAAGCACAGTTAACATTAATAATGTTGACCCAAGCACATCTTCAACTTACAGTAGTTATGCAGCAGGACAAGTAACATTTACTATTAAAGTAAATAGCATTGATTATGTAAAAACCGTAGATATGACCAAATGTTACGACTATGACATTGCTATTGACGCTAATAATAACATTACTTCGACAGCAATAGACAGAAATGAATAAATAAACCTGTCCATAACAGTACATTTTCAATAGGCGGGGTTTCGTGCTCCGCAGACAGTTTTGTGGTTACAGAAAGTTCAGTGCTCTGAATGAACATTTGTGCTGAAAAGCCCGCCCATCGCAAATCTGCAAACCGTTATGCGTCATGCTGTTGTGTGACACCCTAAAAGTGCAACTATTCGCCTGACTTCATCGAAAGTTTGCTAAATTTGTTGGGCAAACAAAAATATACTAAATAAATGCTATTTAAAGAAGATAAAAATTTCAGTTTTCAGTTTCCTGAACCTCAATATTTAGGAGCAAAGCATACTCATTTGGCATGGATAAAAAAGTTCATCCCCAACGGTGTAACGACTGCAATTGACGCTTTTGCAGGTTCTCAATCTGTTGCATTTTTATTCAAGCAAATGGGTTTCAAAACCTTTTCCAATGACTTTTTGAATTTTAATAATCAAATAGGATTAGCATTAATTGAAAATAAAGAAGTTAGACTTACAAGAGAAGATTTAAAATTACTTCTTCAGCCTGCGACAAATAAAAAGGATTTTGAATTAATGGAGAATACGTTCACAAATATATTCTTTGAGAAAGACGAGGCTGAGTTTTTGGATAATTTCAGAGCTAATATTCCATTGCTTGACAATACACTTAAACAAGCCATTGCCTATACAGTCATCAATCGCAGTATGACAAGAAAAATAACAATGGGACATTTTGGGCATACACAAGCATTGGTATATGCAAGTGACCCAGAAAGAATAAAACGTAACAGAAGTTTAGTTAGACCAATTAAAGGAATATTTGAAGAAATATTGCCTAAGTACAACAATGCTATTTTCGACAATGAACAAGAAAACCGAAGTTTCAACACAAATATTTTAGACCTTTTGCCAACAGTAGGCAACATTGACTTAGCATATTTTGACCCCCCATATTGCGACAGTCATGCAGACTATCAAGGCTTTTATCATTTGCTTGAAACATACACAGAGTATTGGAAAGACAAAGAATTTATTAATGGCATAAAACGTTATGAACCGCAAAGGTTTAGTGGTTTTGACAAAAAAAGAGATGTGCTTGCATCTTTTGAAAAACTTTTTGAATTGTCGGAAGAAATTCCAAATTGGCTAATAAGTTATAACAATCGCAGCTATCCAGGTATTGAGGAATTTGAAAAAATAATTTCAAAATATAGGCAAGTAACTGTAGAAGCAAAAACGTATAGCAACGGCAGAGGTGGAAAAGGAAGCGTAGCAGGAAGCCAAGAAATTTTATTCGTTTGCAAACCAAAAAAGAAACATTTCGTTTCGTTAAACCAACAAGAACAATTAGTAAATGCAGGGCTTTAATTATTGGAAAAAATTACACGAAAGCAAAACGCTTGAAGAATTTAGCAATGACACTATTGGGCTTTTGTGGCTCAAAACAAAATCAGTAATCCGTAAGGAACTTATTGCAGGCTTTTTAGCTAATAATGCTATTGTTCTTACAGAGAGTGCATTATCAAAACAGTTTATTGAATTATTCGATTTGCTTTGTAAAGACCCTATAAATTCTCATAAACTTTTAGACGAATACATTAGAACAGAAAACGGAACGCAAGTTGGAAAGCTTGATACGGAACAATTAGTTTCAGAACTTTATAAACTCAAAAACTTTGATTGGGGTGGCGACTATCAAAATTCATTAGACAAATATTTGGTTAGCCATTATGTAAAAGTTCATAAATCTTATGACACATTAATTTCAAAGTTTGAAACAGAAATTAATGTAGCAGTTCAAGGTTACGTTTTAAATAGTTGGTATAACCATTGGAGCAGTATTTTAATTGAGCATATCTTCAAATCTCATGCAGCAGTTTTACCTACGGTTGGACAAATCAAAAGTGTGGATTTCTTTATCAATGATGTTCCTTTTGATTTGAAAGTAACGTACTTACCAGCAGAATACATAAAAGACAAACGAAAAGAAAAAGGATTTCCAGTAGAATTAACCTACTTGAAAAAGAAGGCAGAAGAAGCGAAAATAACTTTTGATAAAAAAGCGAAACCTGCCGACATCTTTTACGAAATTGTTGAGAAGATGAAAGATAGAAATGATGAATTCTGCACTTCTGTATTGACAACTTTAAAGAACGAAAAACTTGAAATCCTTAAAGAAGTTCAAGACAATCCAAAAATGCTTGCTACGTGGCTTTATGAAAACCAAGGAGAAATGCGTTTTGGTTCAGAAAACCGCCTGTTCCTTGTACTTGTGGACACAGATGACTTTAATAGTTCATGGAAACTAAAAAGAAATCTTGACCTTTTGAAACCAACTATACTTTCCTATTTAGACGACTTTAAAAATAAGAAAATTGCGGACTTAAAAGTTGAATTTAACTTCAAAGGCAAACCTCAAACGTTTACGGCTTTGACAGACATAATATTTGTTGTGAAATAGACCACTGTGTAGAAAAGCACGAACGCATAACATGGGGTTTGCCAAAATGGGGGCGGACAGAAGCTGTGTTTCAACTTTTTGTTTTTCAATTTGGCTTCATATCCAAATCCAATATCTTTTCAAAATATAGAAATGAATTGATTGAAATGAGCGGCGAAGGATAGTGAATAGTGAAAAATGAAGAGTGAAAATTTTTTCACTATTCACTTTTCATTTTTCACTATCAATTTATGCACCCCTTTTGGAAATGGGCTTTTCAATATTTCAACAATATCTTCATAAAATGAGCGGTTGCTGATAAAATCTATGCCTTCCACATCTATAATCACAATCGGCATATTCGTCTCTGTTCTGAAATATTCAAAATAGACGTTTTGGATATTTGTGAGATAATCTGCTGAAATATGGGTTTCATAAGTCCTGCCCCGTTTCTTAATATTAGACATCAAATCGTCTACACTTCTATGTAAATACACCAGCAAATCAGGTTTCGGAAATGACGCATTGAGCACTTCAAAAAGGCTCATAAACAAGCGAAACTCTTCAATATTCAAGCTATTTTTAGCAAAAAGACGGGTTTTTAAGAAAAAATAGTCGCTGATACTGAGGGGGGTAAACATATCCACTTCGGCAAACGCTGCTTGCAATTGCTTATGCCTTTCGGTCATAAAAAACAACTCAACGGGGAAGGCATACCGCTCAGGCGATTCATAAAACAAAGGCAGAAATGGATTGTCCGTAAACTGTTCCAAGACCAACCGACAGTCATAATCCCGCGACAACATTTCGCAAAAGGTCGTTTTGCCTGCGCCGATATTGCCTTCAATGGCTATAAAATTGTAAGGAAATGGATTCATAAATTAATCAATCATAATCACATCAAGCGGGTCATTGCAGTCAAAATAAATGTCTTCAATGGGTAGTTTCAAAATAGGGTGCTCCACTTCGCCCGCTATTTCCATCAACGGCACAAGGACGAAATTGCGCTCATGTAGGTGCGGATGCGGAATTTTCAAGTCTTTTTCATTAATAATCAAATTATCAATCATCAAAATGTCAATATCCAACACTCGCGCCACCCATTTTTCAGTACGCACACGACCCATCAATTCCTCAATTTTCAAAATACTGCGCAATATTTCATGCGGTGACTGAGGGGTCTCGACTATAAGAGCTTGATTGATAAAATCGGGTTGATTGGTGACGCCCCATGCTTGAGTTTCGTATAGGCGCGACGCATTTTTGATTTTACCAATGTATTGTTCAATCAAACCATTGGCTTGTCGCAAATTGTCCTCCCGATCGCCTAAGTTGGAGCCTGTATGTAAATATACTTTTTTCATTTTACCTGCCATACGGCAAATGTAGAAAATGAAAAGGAAAATTCCTTACTTTTGCCGCATGAAAATAGCTGATTATAAAATAGAGTCTCTCCATTCGGCGCATCAAGACAACAAACAGGAACCCACGCCCAAATCGCGGCATTGGCAAATGCAAGCCGCACGCATAGGCTTTCAAACCCTCGGCAGAATTTTTCCGACATGGATGGCGAAACAGGCATATACGATGTTTGCAACCCCTCGTTGGCGCGCTCAACATACCCGAACTGACGACATTATTGATAGTGCCCGCGTTATAGATTTTAATTTTCAAGAGCATAACATCAAACTGTATGAATGGGGTAATCCTCAAAATCCTAAAATATTACTCGCGCACGGTTGGGAATCGAGAGGAACGGCTTTGCGGATGTTCGTACCGCAATTATTAAAATTGGGTTATTATATTATTGCTTACGATGCCGTTGGTCATGGCGATTCAAGCGGCAAATTGAATAATATTTCTACAAATGCCAAGACAATTGCTGCTATTATCAACCATTATGGCGGTATTTATGGAGCTATTGGGCATTCATTCGGCTGTTCGAGTTTGGTGTATGCGATGCAATATATTGACAATTCAATCTCCATTGAGAAATTGGTTTTCCTCGCTGTGCCGCATAAAACGAAGAAAATTATTGATGGTTTTTTCAAAACGGTGAATGCTCCGGACGGTGTGAAAAAATCATTTTATTCCATTATTGAAGCAGCTAATCAACGGTCTTTAGATGAAATAGACGTTGCCACAGCGCATTCCAACGTCAAAGTGGGAAAATTACTCCTTTTGCATGATCGTTATGATGATGTCACGAGCCTTGAAGCCGCTGAAAATGTAGTTCATAATTGGGACAACGCCAAGCTGCTGATTACTGAGGGGTATGGTCATTTTCGAATTGCTAAAAATCCTGATGTGATGAAACGCATAATTGAATTTATTATGAAGCCATAAATAAGTAGTAGAACACATGTAAGGAGTATCTTGACTTTGTTAAATTAGGATAAAATTGAATATTGCTAATTTATGATGAATTTATTTTATATTTAGATTGAGTTGCTTTAGCCCTTTTAAATAAAGT
>JAYUUR010000154.1:0-5481 GCA_043754475.1 Saprospiraceae bacterium
TACCGCAGATTGCTTATTTTTCTTTTTCACAAATTATTTATAGGCAATTTGCGTACTCCTTTTTCATATTATTCTTTTTTGTTAGACAGTAGTTTAAAAAAAAACTTTTCAGTGAATACAAACAAATATAGATTTCTATATATTTGCCTTGATTAAAGTAAAACCTTTTTTAGTTTAATTGAAAAAGAATAGAAAAAATAGTTGTAGCGAAGGCATTCCTTCGGAAGGGAATAATCAAATCATTACCAAATATTCAATGAAAAAAGCACTTACCACACTCCAACAGAAACAAGAAGAAGCCAAGCTCGGCGGCGGTCAATCGCGCATCGATGCTCAACATAAAAAAGGGAAACTGACTGCCCGTGAACGCATCCATTTTTTTCTCGACCCAAATAGTTTTGAGGAAATTGGTCAGTTGGTGACGCATCGGAGCGTTGATTTTGGTCTTGAAAACGAGCAATATTATGGCGATGGGGTAGTGACGGGCTATGGTACAGTCAATGGGCGTTTGACGTATGTTTTTTCACAGGATTTTACGGTCTTCGGCGGATCTCTATCCGAAACACACGCTGAAAAGATTTGTAAAATCATGGATTTAGCCATTAAAAACGGTGCGCCTTGCATCGGTTTGAATGATTCGGGCGGTGCGCGGATTCAAGAAGGGGTTAATTCATTGGGCGGCTATGCGGATATTTTTTATCGGAATGTTTTGTCATCGGGTGTGATTCCTCAAATTTCGGCTATTATGGGTCCTTGTGCAGGCGGTGCAGTGTATTCTCCTGCCATGACGGATTTTATTATCATGGTTGAAAATACCTCTTATATGTTTGTAACTGGTCCGAATGTCGTGAAAACGGTGACCAATGAAACGGTCACGAGCGAGGAACTCGGTGGTGCATCCACTCATGCGACTAAATCGGGCGTGACCCATTTGACTGCAGCAAATGACTTAGAATGCCTTGAAAAAGTGAAAAATTTGCTCAGTTATATGCCTCAAAATTGTGAGGAGAAGACCCCTCAGTATCCGTACGTTTTGGGCGATGAATTTAGGGATGTTTTGACTGATATTATTCCTGAAAATCCCAATCAGCCGTATGATATGCGCAATGTGGTAACTGGCATTGTAGATGAAGCATCTTTTTTTGAAATTCATGAGTTGTATGCTGAAAATATAGTGGTCGGTTTTGCAAGGCTTGCCGGTCGTGCGATTGGTATTGTGGCGAATCAACCGGCGGTGATGGCGGGCGTTTTGGATGTAGAAAGCTCAAAGAAAGGGGCGCGTTTTGTTCGTTTTTGCGATTCTTTCAATATTCCGTTGCTTGTTTTGGTAGATGTACCGGGTTTCCTGCCGGGTACTGACCAAGAGTGGCATGGCATCATTACGAACGGGGCGAAATTGCTTTTTGCTTTTAGTGAGGCGACTGTCCCACGTGTGACGGTCATTACGCGCAAGGCGTACGGGGGTGCGTATGATGTGATGAATTCAAAACACATCGGTGCGGACATGAATTTTGCTTGGCCCAGTGCGGAGATTGCAGTGATGGGGGCGAAGGGTGCTTCTGAAATTATTTTTAAAAAAGAAATATCAGAAGCAGCAGACTCAGCAGCTAAATTGCTTGAAAAAGAGAAAGAATATGCTGAAAAATTCGCCAATCCCTATCGGGCAGCGAGCAGAGGTTTTATTGATGAAGTGATTATTCCGAAGGAGACGCGGCGTAAATTGATTAAAACATTTGCAATGTTGGAGAATAAAGTGTTGCATTTACCTAAGAAGAAGCATGGGAATATACCGTTGTAAAGTCTTCAATCCAACATTTTAATAAAACACCGCCGCCGTTTATGCTGCCTTTTTTCATAAAAACGCCATTGCGCTTGCACTTTTGAATTGGTTTCTAATTCAGGATTCGATTCCACTACTTCTATATTATATTTGAGATACACTTTGTTCATTTCACACATCATTATCGCATTCACACCTTTGTCTTGATAATCGGGTCGCACGCCTGTTAAGTACAAATCAGCGCGGTTATTATTTTTCATCGCTCTTAAAATATGGATAAAACCAAAAGGAAACAACCGACCATTTGCTTTTTGAAATGCCTTAGATAATGAAGGCATCGTGATACCAAATGCCACCACTTTATTGTGTTCATCCACCACGATGGGGACATAATCGGGAATAATAAAGCCGAAATATTGCTTGATATACATCTCAATTTGCTTATCCGTCAAAGAAACAAAGCCATGCAAATCTTCATAACAACTGTTGAGCACTTCAAAGATTTCATGCGCGTAGGGCATCAATTCTTTGGCTTTTTTCAATTGAAGCACCCTTAAATGATACCTTTCCAAGACAGTTTGAGCAATGCGTTCTACTTTTTCAGGGATAATTTTAGGCGGTATTAATTCATATTCTATCCAATCTATCTCTTTTTTATAGCCATTTTTCTCCATTTCAATTGGATAATAGGGATGATTATAAATAGTAGCGATAGTGCCCAATTCGTCAAAACCTTCGACGAGCATGCCCTCTGGATCCATATCCGTAAAACCGAAGGGTCCATGAATCAAAACGGCACCTTGTGCTTTTGCCCAATCTTCCACAGTCTTCAATAATGCCTCTAATACTGAGGGGTCTTCTATAAAATCTACTTGACTGAAGCGAGCACATATTTTTCCTACTTTTTCATTGTATCGATGATTGATGATGCCGCCGATTCTGCCCACGATTTCACCATCTTTCATAGCCAACCAATATTTGGCATCGCAAAAGTCGAAGGCGGGATTGCTGTCTTTGGATATGTTTTTTATTTCATCGTTGTTAATTTGAGGAATCCAATAGGGGTTATTCGCATACAATTTGAAAGGAAATTTAACAAAATCTCTAATATCCTTCTTCGTTGTTGCTTCTTTGATGCTAATATTGGGTTGCATAGATTTAGTTTGATGATGAGCAATAGATTTCAAATGGCAATATCTATTTCATTCTGATAGATTTTTTCAAAAATAGAAAAATATATTGGAATACAGTTCATGTTGGCTATTTTTTGAAAAGTGATAACTCTTAAAAAGTCTGTAACGGCTATTTTTTAAAAATAATTACCCTCAAACGGTTCGTGATAGCTATTTTCTAAAAAGTAATTATCGTCAAACTGTATGTGATAACTATTTTTTGATAAATGATTATCGTCAAATGGTTTATCATATCTATTATTTGAAAAGTGACTGCTATCAAATGGTTTACGATATCTATTTTTTGAAAAGTGGAAGCTATTTTTTGAAAAATGATAACCGTTTTCTGAAAAATTATGACTGTTTTTCGAAGATGTATTGAAATACCTGCTTATGTGTTAATGATTTGAGAATGAATCGCATTAACATATAAGCAAGTATTTTAATGCTTTTCCGAAAAATAGCCATCAAAAATTGTTTGAGGATAATTACTTTTCAAAAAATAGCTATTGTAAACCGTTTGACGATTGTCACTTTTCAGAAAACGGTTGTCATTTTTCGAAAAATAGCCATCGTTAACCGTTAGATGGTAATCATTTTTCAAAAAACAGCAGCCATGACTTATTTGGTGGTCATGATACTTCAAAAAATAGCCATCGTTAACCGTTTGATGATAATCACTTTTCAAATAATAGACAACGTGTGCTACTGAATGGTCATCAAGTACTATTTTTTCCAACAACCAATGAGTTGAGGGTCATCAAAAAGACTTTTTTAGGGATTTATGGAGAGTTAATGAACTTTCAGAGCCAGCAGACAATGCGCCAGAGGCGTAACATGTCGGGAGCCCATTTATTTGAAAAATTATAGGAGGTTTGTTTTGTAGTCGGTATTTTGTGATAGATTTGACAAGTATATTCTTGGTTTTAACTACTTTTGTGCAAAATTTAATTTATGAAAATTACATCGATCGAAATTAAGAACTACAAAAAATTCCAACAAGCATTCAGAAAAAATTTTCATCCAGAACTCACCTTACTTGTGGGTGACAATGGAAGTGGAAAATCCTCTATGATGCAAATAATTGCTGCTGTGATTGGTACGGCTACACAAGATTTAAAAACTCCTTCGGAACTTAATTGGCCAGGCTTTAATTTCAGTTTGATAAGTTCTGGACGTGCTCCAATACAAGCAAACTTAGATTTCAGTTTCACTTCCGAAGAAACACAGACAACTCGTGAACTTTTTGATAGACTGGTAAAAAGCCAAGCTATTATTAATGCAACACGCCCCACTAATAGCTCAACCGTAAGATTATCATTGGATTATACTAATAATACCGTTAACGCTCAAGGGGCTGGAGCTTTTTTTCAGTTTCGAGGTTATTCTTACGCAAAAATGATTTCAGCTTACGATAGAGATAAGCAACTTTTTAACAATGTTGGTAAAGCTTATTGGTACACAGAAGAGAGAAATGCGCTTAGTTTTAGTAGAGAAAATGGTGATGACTTAACCGAAGATAAACTACGCCAATTTTTAATTGGACGTTATAATTTTCACAATAGAGTGGATAGAGGCGATTTTAGATTACGACAAGACCAAAGAGATATTTTTGAAGATTTACAAAATAATCTTCAAGCAGTTTTTCCAAATCGTCGTTTCAGTGGACCTGCACCGCGTTTAAGTGCTGCTGATGCTTTCGAAGTGGATTGGTTTTATTTAGCAGATGGCAACAATGAATATGAAGTCTCTGAAATGTCTGCGGGTGAACGAGCGATATTTCCAATTTTAATAGATTTTGCTAATTGGAAAATAAACAATTCAATTATCTTAATTGATGAGTTAGAATTACATTTACACCCACCTCTTCAACAAACTTTACTCAGTGCTTTGCAACATTTTGGTAGCAATAATCAGTTTATTATTTCAACTCATTCCGATTACATTGCTTCATTGGTTGATGAATCTCAAATTATAAGACTCTAATGAAAAAAATTTCCATTTTCTGTGAAGGCAAAACAGAAGAAGGCAAACAAAGCCTTGATATTAAAATTTTGATTAAATTTATTAAAAGCGCATATCCACAAATCACAATTATTCCTTTCGGAGGAAAAAGGAGTATGAAGGCTTTTATTGACGGGTATATACAACAAAAAGGCGTTGTAAGTATGGATCTTTGTATTGGATTGCGAGATAGAGATTTTGATTTTCCAATACCTGATAAATCTTCAATTATATCTGTTTCCGAAAAGAGCGAAAAAAAGCAAAAGACAGAAAAAATGATATTCGCAACATACAGGACTTGCATTGAAAACTACCTTTTAGATCCAAATCTATTGTGTCAATTTGTCATTAACGAAAAAGTAAAAGGACAACAAAAATTACATGCTTCTTTGACTGAGGAGTGGCTTAAAGATAGTGTTCGAGATATTAAATACTTTACAGCAGCTCGTCATGCTTTAGGGAAAGTACAAATTCCTGTTAAAATATCTACTTCATGGACTGGGCAGAGTGGGAAATTGCCAGAAA
>JAYUUR010000155.1:0-5470 GCA_043754475.1 Saprospiraceae bacterium
CTACAATCAGTTAGTTAAGAAAGCCAAATGCCCAAAAGGTAACGGCGAAGTAACGATTGATGTATCGAGTCTTGCATCCAATCAACTCTACACAGTTCAGTTAATTTCAAATGAAGATGTTCAAACAATATCTTTTTTTAAAGAATAAAGAGTGTAACTTTAATTTGAATTAAAAACAAAGCCTAATGTTGACAAAACATTGGGCTTTGTTTTGAAAAATACTACCGAAGGGATAAGTGAGGGGGTATCTATCAAAGACAGACACCCCCTCAGTATAAACGGTATTTTAAGACTAAAAAAAAGATAATTATTGCGGATAATTACTAATAAATTCAAAAATATAGCCGCGCTCTTTTAGCATATCTATTATACGGCTTAAATCTTCTCGACCACGTTCTTTTATCAACATTTCGTCATGACCTAAAATAACAAGATGATTGGGCACTTGCATCGCTCCCCGAGCAAACATGCCATCTATTTGAGCAACAAAATTCTCAGGCGTTGTCTTAGGCAGTGTATTGCCATAATGTTCCCATTCTATATCCCAACCATATATTTTGTAGCCGTTTTCAAGCAAAATAGCCGCTGTTTTGCCTCCACTTTGCGACCAACCGCGCTTAATATTAGGCGTTGCCCATATATCTCTGCCCGGCATACGGATAATTTTCAAACCCAAACCCAAATCACCTTCATTGTCCATCATATCCTTTGCCGCAGTCTGTGGGCTGCTATAAAATTGCTTATACCGACCATTGGCATGAGAAAAAGAGTGATTGCATATTTCTATACATGGATGAACGCGCATGTCATCCAATTTTTTCATAAAACCTTTATTCGCCTTGGCATGTCTGCCTACTACAAAAGCACTCATTTTTACTTGTTTCTGATTGATAATATCCGTCAAAAAATGAGTAGGAGCAAGAGGTCCATCGTCAAAAGTCAAATAAACGACTTTACTATTTGAATCAATCACCGCTTTGGGTAGTTTAGCAGGAATAGCCGCTACTGTATCTTTTCGTTCTGCAGCAGCCAAAAGGCTATCGTTTGAGGGTTGATACTGAGGGGTTGTTGTAGTAGGCAACGTGTTTACGTCAGTTTTACAAGCAGCCCAATTTATTAGTAGAACTAAAATTAAACTTAAATTCATAAAGCGTTTCAATAAAAAATTAATGGATTTCATTTAAAAATATTTCAATATATGTTATGCAAAAAGCGCTGCAAAAATAGAACTTTTTTATTACGAAAATTCTTTTCCCGATTTTTTAACGTAAAATAATATAGAGAAGTCGTAACATTGCCTTTGAAAATTTGAACAATATATGAAAATCGCACTCGCTCAACTCAACTACCACATCGGCAATTTCGAGGGCAACCTTGAAAAAATGCAAGGCATGGTCATCAAAGCCAAAGCCCTCAAAGCCGATATTATCGTCTTCGGTGAACTCGCTACTTGCGGCTATCCCGCCCGTGATTTCTTAGAATTTGACGATTTTATTAAAAAATCTTATGCTTCAGTAGAGGCATTGACTGATATGGCACACGGCATTGCCATCGTCGTTGGCTCGCCTTCGCGCAACCCTCGCCCCGAAGGAAAAGATTTATTCAACTCGTGTTTTTTCTTAGCCGATGGTGCTATCAAGCATGTTCAGCATAAAACTTTGCTGCCGACTTATGATATTTTTGATGAATATCGCTATTTCGAACCGGCTGATGAATGGAATATTTTAGATTATAAAGGGCATAAAATCGCCTTATCTGTCTGCGAAGATATTTGGAATTTGGGCAATGAAAACCCGCTCTATAAAATATGTCCGCTTGACCAAATGATGCCTCAAAAGCCTGAGTTTATCATCAATATTTCCGCATCGCCCTTCGCTTATGACCATGCAGGCGAGCGTCTGCACGTCGTGAGGGCTAATTCCGAACGCTATAAAATTCCCATGTTTTATTGCAATATGGTAGGTGGGCAAACGGATGTCATTTTTGATGGCGGCTCTTTAGTGATTTCGCCCGATGGGATGATTTTTGACGAAATGCCATTCTTTGAGGAATGCCTCAGAGTCTATGAATTGGACGAAGTACTGAGGGGGGGTATCGAAAAACAACAGCCCAAAGAAAATGGTATTCAATTAATTCACGATGCATTAATCGTTGGTATTCAAGACTATTTTAGAAAAATGGGCTTAAAAAAAGCGATATTGGGCTTGTCCGGTGGTATTGATTCGGGCGTGGTGGCAGTGATGGCAGCAAGAGCTTTGGGTGCTGATAATGTGCGCTGTTTGCTCATGCCGTCTCAATTTTCGAGTGACCACTCAGTCAATGATGCTCGCAAATTGGCTGAAACGCTGGGCATTCAATACGATATTGTACCCATTGAACCCATGTATGAAGCGTATATGGGTACTTTGAAAACTCATTTTTTCGGCTTACCTTTCAATATCACTGAAGAGAATATTCAAGCCCGTGTGAGGGGTATGCTG
Organism: Saprospiraceae bacterium; assembly: GCA_043754475.1. Lineage (GTDB taxonomy): Bacteria > Bacteroidota > Bacteroidia > Chitinophagales > Saprospiraceae > JAAFJT01. Next base: position 2,481 of record JAYUUR010000155.1, read on the forward strand.
GTGATGGCTTTTTCAAATAAATTCGGCAATATTCTTTTAAATACATCCAATAAATCGGAGATGGCAGTTGGATATGGCACTTTATACGGCGATATGTGTGGCGGTTTAGCGGTTTTGGGCGATGTTTATAAAATGCAAGTCTATGAATTGGCTCAATACATTAATAAAGACGGCGAAGTGATTCCACAAAATACGATTACTAAACCTCCGTCTGCGGAGTTGCGTCCCGGTCAAAAAGACTCTGATAGCTTACCCGATTACGAAATTTTAGACAAAGTGCTTTATCAATATATCGAAAAACGGCAAGGTCCTAAAGAACTCGTAGCGATGGGTTTTGATGAGGCTTTGGTGGCTCGCATTCTTCGCTTAGTGAATATCAACGAATTTAAAAGAGAACAGACAGCACCTGTGATTCGAATTTCATCAAAAGCCTTTGGTTCAGGGCGTCGGATGCCGATAGTAGGCAAATATTTAGCTTGATTATGTACTTTTTGAAATCTGAAAATCTAAAGTCTAAAAATCTAACATCTAAAAAAAAGGCAGGCTTCATGTATTAAAACATGAAGCCTGTTAAGTCCTAAGTTAAAAAAGACCAAACTTACATTAAACTATGGAGAGCTTAATGATTCAAATTTTTTGTTTTTTTAAGGATTATAAGTTAAGCATTTTGAAGTCGGGCGGCATTGTCAAGCAACTCACGCCAATATTTTTATTAAAAAACTATTAAATCAAATTAGTGATACAAAGATAATAGTAATTCTCAAATTAGTGATTTTATTTTTAATAATAATCAAATTATTTTTATTTTTTAATATTTTATCACTAATTTGATTATATTTTAAAATCAAATACTCATTTTTAATAAAAAACAAAATGTTGAAAATTGAACATTTAGGCATTGCCGTAAAAAGTTTGACAGATAGCAATCCCATTTTTGAGAAGCTGTTAGGCACCCCTCAGTATAAAATGGAAGAAGTGGCATCAGAAGGCGTTTTGACATCTTTTTTTCAAATCGGCGATTCTAAAATTGAACTTTTAGAAGCCACAAAACCCGATAGTCCCATAGCCAAATTCATAGAAAAACGCGGCGAAGGCATTCATCATATTGCCTTTGAGGTAGCAGACATACGGGCAGAAATGCAACGCATGGAAGTCGAAGGTTTCACGCTTTTGAATGCAGAACCCAAGCGTGGAGCAGATAATAAACTCGTCTGTTTTTTGCATCCGAAAGGAACGAATGGTGTTTTGATAGAGTTGTGTCAAAGCATTTTGGATTGAATTTGAAAAAAAGGTGCTACACATTGGGCGATCGCTCGGAACGGACACGCCCGAAAATGCGCGATTGACCAAAGGAACGGGCTGGTTAGAAATACTCGGCTGCGGCATGGTTGACCCGCAAGTGCTCATCAATTGCGGCATTGATGCTGAAAAATATACAGGTTTTGCCTTCGGTATGGGCATCAATCGTCAAGAGTTGCGCTTGTTTTCTATCCCCGATATTCGCTTGCTTTTTGAAAATGATGTCCGCTTTTTGAAACAGTTTTCGGCGGCGATTTGATGGTTTTCTCAATACCCCTCAGTAATTACGGCTTATACGCATTGTGTAAGCCGTAAATTTTTGGTGAAGGCTGTAAATTTTGTTTTTAAGCTATATTTTTAAAAAATAAGCTGTAAATTTTAAATATAAGCCATAAGTGCATTCGGGAATAACGTTTTCTTAATTGTTTAACTCTTAATTTTACACGCTTAAATCATCTGACCTATTGTTTAATGATACTTACCCATAAAATATTTTTTATATTTAAAAGTTTGTAATTTTTTAGATGCCGTAGATAAATATTATTGTTAGATAAACTAAAAATTTGATAAACTGGTTTGATAATAAAAACTAAAAACCTATAATAAAAAAGCAAGCAAAATTATTTAGAACTTTAATTAAAAAAGGTGGAATTATTTATAATTCTGCACATAATAAGTAGTAATTTATAAATAAACGCTGTTAAAGGAATAGGAAAGTTACATTTGCGTTATGAAACCATATCGCTACATACATTTATCCGATTCCGATAATTTGGCTGTTGCCAATAGTCTTAAAAAAGGGGAAACCCAGCATTTTAGAGAACGTTGTCGCGCCATATCCCTTAGCAATAAGGGTCAAAAAGTACCTCAAATTGCGTTTTTACTTGAAAAACGCTGCGAAACCATTCATAAATGGTTCGATAAGTGGGAACTGCACGGACTTGCTGGTTTAGCTATACAGCCTGGTCGTGGCTTAAAACCCACCTTAACACGAAAGACGAAGATTTAAAAGCGGAGGTAAAAAAAAAGTAAAAGAACAACCGCTTAAACTTTTGAGTATTTTAGAAGGCATTAGCACTTATGTTGGTCAAAAAGTAAGTAAAGCCATCCTTATAAAATTTCTTAAAAAATTAGGTTACAGCTATCGCCGTATCCGTAAAAGGTTAAAAAAATCACCTGATGAAGCGGAGTATAATCGCAAATTAGATGAAATAACAGAATTAATTCGTTTAGAAAAGAGTAAGTTTTTAACTATTTATTATGCAGATGAAAGTGGTTTTAATGAAACGCCTTATGTGCCTTATGGTTGGCAGCACAAAGATGAACCACTCTCAAGTCCATCTCAACGTGGACAACGCTGGAATGTATTTGGCATCATGAGTAGTGATAATCAACTATTTGCACATAAAACTAAAGGCAGTATCAAATCGCATTTTGTCATTAACTGTATTGATTCTTTTGCCAATAGTTTACAACGTTCACCCCGTGCTGTTATTAAAATAGACAATGCAACAATACATCATTCCGAAGAATTTAAAGCTAAAATACCAATATGGGCAGAAGTAGGCGTACAAATCTTTTATTTACCTACTTATACTGAAAACTCCGAAGATTTTTTAACTCATTGAAAAACAGCATTAATAAGCCATATTTAGATAAAAAACAGTCAAAATGTAAGAAATATCAATGTT
>JAYUUR010000156.1:0-5460 GCA_043754475.1 Saprospiraceae bacterium
CTATGAGCATTGGCTGATAAAATTCTCCAATTCTTCTGATAGCCCAGATATTGCCAATATCGAATACGCTTATTACAAAATGGCAATAGATGCAGGCATCGAAATGAGCGAATGTCAACTTTTTAAAGGGCAGTCAGGCAAGGTCTATTTTGGCACGAAACGCTTTGATAGACAAGGGAATAATAAGCTGCATCTTCATTCGGCAGCAGGCATGATGCACGACAATTTTAGGCTCAGTGCCTTAGATTATGGACATTTGATGGATTGTGCTTTTCAACTTGAAAGAGATGTAAAGGCTTATGAAAAAGTGTTGCGTTTAGCCGCTTTTAATATTTTTGCCAATAATAGAGATGACCATAGTAAAAATTTTTCATTTCTTATGGATGCCACAGGCAAATGGCGTTTAGCACCCGCTTATGATTTAACATTTTCGTACTCGGGGCATGGTATGCATAGTACAATGGTTGCGGGAGAAAGTGCCCATCCTACACGGCTGCATTTAATGAAATTGGCAACTTATTTCAAAATCAAAAACGCAAGTGTTGTTATTGATGAAGTCCAAGCTGTCGTTACTAACTGGAGAAAGTACGCTGCCTTGTATGATGTGAAGAATAGTTCAAAAAACAGCATACAAAAAGTAATTGGGCGTTTAACTTAAATTCCATTTATGAATCAAACATGCACCAGCCGCGTAGCATAAGCCCTCGGCTTCACAGGCGTTTGAATGTCATTTTTAGAAGGTAAAAATTGCCACGGGGTGACTTGATTGGTCCAATCAAAAGTATTTTTTTCCATGTAGCGGCGGCGAAATTCTACAGGGGTGCAGTGTCGGTATTTTTTGAAGAGGCGATTAAAATTTGCTAAATTATTGAAGCCTGATTCATAGCTGATTTGACCTATCGTCTCGTCCGTATCTAATAGCAATTTGCAGGCGTGACCAATCCTTATATCTACTAAAAACTGCGTGAAACTGCGGAAAGCATATTTTTGGAAAAAATGGCTGAATGCGGAATCACTCATATTGACCTGTTTAGCAACGTCGCCTATTTTTAAATCAATTTTTGCATAGTGTTTTAAGATATAACTATAAGCCATTTGAATGCGATTGCTATGGGTGCTCAATACTTTTGATGAAAAACCTTCGCTCGATAAATAGCATATTTCAGAAGATTTTGACAACAAATCCAAGAGTTGTAGAAACTGAATCACATTCGTAAAGCCCTTGTCTTCGGTCAAGTTTATCATGATGTTCATCGCTTCATCAAGCGTTTTGCCATGAAATTTAATGCCTTCGCTGGAGTCTTGAAGGAGTTTACGGATTTTACCGAATTGTTCTTTTTGAAAAAATTGACCACCCATCAAGCCCATACCAAATTGAATCGTGATGACACGATAATGCTGCCCACTATTTTGCAACTGCATATCGCCATCCCATTTATGATAGAGATATGGACCCAGCAAAACCAAATCATAATCGGTATAGCGTTCGATAGAGTCGCCCACGATGCGAGTACCTGACATGCCCATGATAAGGTTCAATTCATATTCAGGATGATTGTGAATGGGATAATCAAATCCATTGTTGGAGGAATCAATGACGACAAAAACATCAGGTGTACTAAGCGGTGTTATCTCTTGATAAATATTCATTTTAAAGAATTTTATTTGTTATTACGCTCTTAATACAATTACGTATTTTGATATGGGTTTGGTTTTCCTAAAAGTACCATATTATTGCTTAATAGTATCAAACATTAACTTTTAAAGAGGTGACCTTTATCATTAGAAATAAAAATGATATTAAGATGGGTCAAAATTCTACACCATATACTCTTTTGCCACCGCTTTTCTCTCACCGTTCGCCACTCAAAATGTGGTTATTATTGCCTTTTTTAATGGTCATTGCCTCCTTTACTTATGCTCAAAAACAATCGGTAACGGGCACGGTCATTTCCTCCGAAGACCAACTGCCGATTATAGGCGCAACGGTTTTAGAAAAGGGTACGCAGAACGGAACACTCACCAATACTGAGGGGGTGTTTAATTTAGAAGTCAATTCCGCCAACGCCATATTAGTGTTCACATACATCGGGTTAGACAGTTTAGAAATGCCTGTGCAAGGCAAAACCTCCTTCAATATATCCATGACGCCGAGCAATTCTATATTAAAAGATGTGGTCATCACGGGTTATAAAAAAGAAATTCGCTCCAATGTCTCCTCTGCTATTGCTTCTATTAAATCAAAGGATATAGAAAAACTCGTGGTTTTAGGTGTTGATCAAGCCTTGCAAGGGCAGGCACCGGGCGTCATGGTCACGCAGGTGACAGGTGCGCCAGGTGATGATATTGCGGTGCGGATTCGAGGAGCAGGTACTTTGGGCAATAATAATCCGCTATATATTGTAGATGGTTTGCCGACAACGGCTAATATCAATATGTTTTCTGTAGCCGATATTGAATCTATTGAGGTCTTGAAAGATGGGGCAGCGGCAGCTATTTATGGTTCAAGAGCAGCCAATGGCGTGGTGGTAATTACAACAAAAAGGGGTAAATCAGGCAAACCACGATTCAGTTTTGATGCTTATACAGGTGTTCAAAATGCGGTCAATTTGCCTAAATTGCTCAATACCAAGGAGTATTTAACTATTCGAAATGAAGCGATTGCAAATGCTAATACCCTCAGAAGCCCTGCGCGGCAATTGCCAAGCTATAATCCAGCGATAGTGGATACACTCGCCAATACTGATTGGTTGAGTCAAGTCTTTCGCACTGCACCTATACAAAATTATTCATTCGCCGGTATGGGTGGCAGCGAAAACGGCAACTTCTATCTCTCAGGTGAATACCGTACTCAAGACGGTGTTTTCACGGGTCAAAAATTTGATAAATATCAATTGCGATTTAATGGAGAAGTCGGGAGTAAACTCTTTAAAATAGGCAATAATTTTTCGTTTTCACATACCAATCGCAAGGTGATTGGCTCTTCTGGCGATGGATTTGGTGGCGGCAATGAACTGAGTGGTATTCGGTATGCGCTCATCACTGCGCCCGTTGTGCCTGTGCAATTTAAGGATGGCAGCTTCGTCAATGTCACGTCCGAATTGGGCGACCCGACGCTTTATGGCGATGGCAATGCGAATCCAATTGTTTTTATAAATAATACTGATTGGACAATTAAACGCTATCGGGTATTCGGCAATGTGTATGCTGAACTCGCGCCGTTTGATGGCTTGAAAATACGCACCAGTTTGGGCGGTGATTTTTTATTTGAAAGAGAAAAACTGTTTAAAAAACGCCTATCAGATGCCATTTATAGCCCTACTTCCTTGAATGAAGGCAGGGTATTTAATCAAAATTTGATTTGGAATAATACCGCTGATTACTCTAAAACTTTTAGAAAACACCGCATTTCTACATTAATTGGTACAGAAGCCATTCAAAATCACATTGATTACCTCGGCGCATCTGCTAATAATTTCCGCAGCACAGAACCTTTATTTAGATACATCAATGGCAGTCTGCCGCTTGAATTGACGAATGTAGGCAATTCAGGTATTGCGACTGAGTGGGCATTATTGTCTTACTTCGGTCAAGCGGGTTACGCATTTGATAACCGTTATGTCATCAGTGCTTCGATTCGGCGCGACGGTTCTTCCCGTTTTGGACCCAATAATCGTTGGGGCACATACCCCTCAGTATCAGCCGCTTGGAATATCGGAAATGAAACTTTTTTTAAGAGAATGGGCTTCATTTCAAGCCTCAAACTGAGGGGTAGCTGGGGACAATTGGGCAATCAAGAGATAGGCAATTACCCATTCAGTTCCTTGGTTCAAACAGGTCAAAGGGTGTATTCATTTGGCGATAAAATAGCAACAGGTGCGACGGTGGTTGAAACGGGCAACGCCAATATCCGTTGGGAAACCACCACTCAAACCAATATAGGCTTAGACGTCAGCCTTTGGAAAGACCGCCTGTCCCTCATAGCCGATGTTTTCAGAAAGCGCACTGATGATATCCTCGTGCGCGTACCCGTGCCGCAAGCAGGCGGGTCTGAGCGTCCGCCGTATGTGAATGCAGGGTCTGTTGAAAATAAAGGTATTGAGTTAGGCTTGATTTATAAAAATAAAATCAAGGATTTCAATTATAATATTGGGGCTAATATCTCCGCACTTAATAATAAGGTGTTGTCTATTGCTTCGAGTGAACCCATTCTCGGCGGCTTTGGCTTGTCGGATGGACCGCTGACTCGCACTGAAGTAGGTTATCCAATCGGCTCTTTCTATTTATATAAAATGCTGGGTATATTTCAAACCCAAGCAGAAATTGACAAAAGCCCTTTTCAAAACGTGGATACCCGCCCGGGAGATGTCAAATTTGCTGACTTGAACGGCGATAATAAAATTGACGATAAAGATAGGGCTCATGTCGGTAATCCTTTTCCTGATTTTACTTACGGCTTGAACCTCAGTTTGACATGGAAGAACATTGATTTTTCAGTACTGGCGCAAGGTGTTCAAGGCAATGATGTGTATTTTCTCTTCGGTAATTTTGCTTACGAAACCCAAACGCGCGGCTTCAATTCTTATCAAAAAATATTGGATCGTTGGACACCTTCCAACACCAATACCAATATTCCTAAAGTCAGTCTCGACGATCGCAACGGCAATCGCCGCTCTTCTACCCGCTGGTTAGAAGATGGTTCTTATTTTAGAATTAGAAATATCACTTTAGGTTATAATCTCAAAGATGCCCTCAAATGGAAATCAGTCCAAGGGTTAAGAATCTACGTGACGGCTCAAAATGCCCTCACATTCACCAAATATTCGGGTTTAGATCCTGAGATTCAAGCCAATACAAACGATACACGGGGTTTAGGTCTATCATCTGATTTGGCTGTTGGCATTGATTGGGGTACTGTGCCAGCGCCGCGTACTTTTATTATGGGGTTGAAATTGGATTTTTAATAGAAAATAAATATTGTGACACTACGTGTCAGCAGGGAATACTTAGATATGGGGCTATTATAAACATATTGACTCTCCGAGTCAGTTGAATAATCGCTCTTGGTGACTCGGAGAGTCAATATATTTATAATAATACGAATGCCAAGCACTACTTACTGATACGTAGTATCAAAACATCAGCTAAATACTTGGTTATCAGCGCATTAAAAGATGTGGGTAATAAATTATTGTAAAGAAATCATGAAAAGAACAACCATAAAATATACACTCTTCACGACTGCGATACTCCTCACAGCCTGTCAAAGCATTTTGGATAAAGACCCGATAGCCACTTTGGACGCCGGTTCTTTTTTCCAAACGGAGGGGGATGCCATTCAAGCCATCAATGCCGCCTACAAACCGTTGACTTTCAGCAATGAAAACAACAATTTTTATTGGGCATTTGGCTCATTAGCCAGCGACGAGGCGATAGTGGGGGGCGATGGTTCGAGAAACG
>JAYUUR010000157.1:0-5458 GCA_043754475.1 Saprospiraceae bacterium
TATCATATTCTCTTTTATTGTCCGATAAACGCCAAATTTGCATCGTTTTTTCTTTAATTACCCTCTGAAACAAAGATATTGTATTCTCTTTAGCTTGCTTTTGTTTGAGTACAAACAACAGCGGCTTCAAATAATCGATAAATTTTTTTTCATATATTCCCTTTTTTTGCCCGCAATTTACGATTTTTGACACGTTTTTAGCAATCCAGAAAAATTTTCGGAGTTTTCAGTAAATTTTAGAATTTTTTACGTCATTAGCTTAATATCGTGACGGGAGCTAATCCTTAGCATCTTTTTAAATCCTACAAATCTTAATTCTAATTAAAAAAACTCTAATTTCAAATAATCCAATTAGAATCCTCTTTTACAAAATTACCTGTTGCCAAATCTTCAATAGTCATCTTTTGAAGCACTCTTAAAGTCTCATTTCTGACGTGAATCAAGGCATGATGAATATTGCACATTTCTTCATTCGGGCAATCCGAACACCGTTCATAGAAGTTGAGAGAAGCGCATGAAACTAAGGCAATGGGCCCATCTATCAAGCGATAAATATCGGCTAAAGTTATGTCTTTAGGTTCTTTGAGAAAATAATAGCCGCCTGCACTGCCTTTTTTACTGTTAATAATGCGCCCTTTTCTAAGCTCAGTGAGTATTTGCTCTAAAAATTTTAACGGTATATTGGCTTTTTCAGCAATAACATGGGCTGTTGCAAACTCTCGTTCTTTATTCGCAATTTCGATAAGTGCTTTAAGTGCGTATTTTAATTTTTTTGAAATCATAAATTTTTACTGTTTTACTTAAAAATAAAGCACAAATTAAGGTTAAAGCGTTAATAATTTATTATTTTCTCAAAAAACAACTTTCAGTCTAAACTGAAAGTTCTGAAAATTTGTTACCTTTGCATTAAATTTAAAATGATGAAATCTATTGCTGATATTCAAATTATTCTGTCTGATAAAACACTCGACCCTGCTTTACGTGCCATCGCTCAAAAGGTCAAAAACGGCGAACGCATCTCTGAAACTCCCGAAGGGATAAATGAGGGGGTACTATTGTATGAAAAGGCTGACCTCAGTTTTGTTGGGGCTTTAGCGAATTACGTGCGCGAGCGTAAAAACGGCGATAACACCTATTTTAACCGCAATTTTCATATAGAACCAACCAATCTCTGTATTTATACTTGCAAATTCTGTTCGTATTCACGCCTTATCAAGCAGCGTGGCGACAATTCGTGGGAATACACGATGGACGATATGATGAATATTGTGAAAAGTTACGATGATAAGCCCGTGACTGAAGTTCACATCGTCGGCGGCGTACTCCCTCAGTATGATTTAAAATTTTATTTAGATTTTTTCAAAAAAATAAAGGAACATCGCCCTGAATTGCATGTAAAAGCCCTGACGCCCGTTGAGTATCACTATATTTTTAAGAAAGCAAAAGTGACTTATACTGAGGGGATGCGTTTGGTGAAAGAATCGGGCGTAGATTCGTTGCCCGGTGGCGGTGCGGAAATATTTCATCCCGACGTGCGCAAAGAGATTGCCCATGATAAATGCACGGGTGAACAGTGGCTCGAAATGCATGAAATATGGCACAACTTAGGTATGCGTTCTAACGCGACTATGCTCTATGGGCATATCGAAAAATATGAGCATCGCATCCATCACATGGAGCAATTGCGCCAATTACAAGACAAAACGGGTGGTTTTCAAACGTTTATTCCCTTGAAATTCCGCAATAAAGACAATGAAATGTCATATATTGAAGAATCAACGACCGTTGAGGATTTGAAAAATTACGCCATTGCCCGCATTTATTTGGATAATTTTGACCATATCAAAGCGTATTGGCCCATGATTGGTCGCACGACGGCGCAAGTAGCCCTCAGTTTTGGCGTGGACGATATAGACGGCACGATTGACGACACCACTAAAATATACTCCATGGCGGGCAGCGAGGAACAACATCCTGCACTCTCCACGATGGATTTGGTGCATATGATTCGCCGCGTAGGTCGCAAGCCGATTGAACGCGACACACTATATAATGTGGTGACTGATTTTAAAGACGTGGTTTATGAAGAAGATAAGGAATTTAGGGGATATATGGAGTTGCCTGTGTTGAATTAGGGAAATTTAAAATGAAAAATATTAAATTTAAAATGTAAAAGTTCTATTTTACCAAACGTTTGGTTGGTAAAATAGAATCCCTACTTTCAATTCTAAAAATATTGAACATGACACTCTACATCATCCGACATGGAGAAACCGAAATGAACCGACAAGGCATTGTGCAAGGCTGCGGGGTGGATTCTGAATTGAATCACATGGGGCAGAAGCAGGCACGACTGTTTTATCAATATTATAAAAATGTGCATTTTGATTTTATTATTACATCCGATTTGAAACGGACCCATCAGACCGTAGAGCCTTTTATACAGAGGGGTACGCATCGAGATTGGATTAAAAAACCGGAGCTGAATGAGATTTCATGGGGCATCCATGAAGGTAAGGCAGGGGACAATGCGACCAAAGAAAACTACCATAAACTGATGAAAGATTGGGATTCAGGGGTGTATGAAACGCGGATAGAGGGTGGTGAATCGGCGGCGGAATTATATGCCAGAGTTTCACAAGTAGTTGAATTTATAAAAGATACGCATTTTGAAAAAAAGAATATACTCGTTTGTACGCACGGACGAACGCTGCTCTGTCTGCTTACAATTTTGCACGGACACCCCCTCAGTATGATGAATAAATTTAGGCATCAAAACACCTGTTTGTATAAAGTGCATTACGTAGATGGCGAGTTTATTTTTGAAACTGAAAATGATGTTAGACACTTACATTAATTATGAATTATGAATTATGAGTTATGAGTTATGAGTTTTGCACTCCTAATTCTTAAATCATAACTCATAACTCTTATCTCATAACTAATAAAAATGAAAAAGATAAAAGTTACGGCGGTCAGTTATTTGAATACTAAGCCTTTTTTATACGGTATTTTTCAAAGCCTTGTGCAGGATGAGATTGAGTTGAGCTTGGATATCCCCTCAGTATGCGCGGCAAAATTGGCATCGGGAGAGGCGGATTTGGGGTTGATTCCTGTGGCGGCTATTCCTGAGTTGGCGCATCCGCATATTATTTCGGACTATTGTATCGGGGCAGTGGGCGCGGTAAAAACAGTGTGTTTATACAGCCAAGTACCGATTCAAGAGATTGAAAAAGTATATTTGGATGAACATTCAAAAACATCAGCGCAATTAACGAAGGTTTTATTCAAAAAATATTGGCAGCAAAACCCCATTTTTATGCCTTCTACTGAGGGGTATCTCAACAACATCAAAGGCACTACCGCTGGCTTGGCGATTGGCGATAAGACGATGGGTTTGGCTGAGCGATTTGAATACGTTTATGACTTAGGCGAAGTGTGGCAAGATTGGACGGGTTTACCCTTTGTTTTTGCCGCTTGGGTGAGTAACAAAAAATTAAACGATGGTTTTATTGAAAGATTTAATCATGCATTAAACGTTGGTTTACAACACATTCAAGAGCTCATTTACATTTTGCCGACCCAATATTTTGAATTTGACCTGAAAGAATATTTCACTAAAAATATCTCTTATAACTTTGATGAGGCGAAAAAGAAAGGCTTGAAACGGTTTTTGAGTGAGATACAATCGGAGATTCATTTTACTCATTAGAATATGTGTTTAACTGCCTGCTATAAGCCGCCAAACATGCTATCACTACCCAATAATGTCGAAAATTCATAGTATCGGTCACGAAGCCTTCGCTGCCCATGAAGAGCAAGACGCCACCAAATAATATCCAAAAAGGAGTGTCCTCGTTTTTTCTCATATTCGAAAAAGATACTCTTTTCCACGTTAGAAATATTGCATAATACAAAGCAATCAATGCCATAAACCCTATTATTCCCAATTCAGATAAAGCGCCGAAATAGGTAGAAAGGGGGTCAAAATCTGATAAATAAGTGGGGTAAATGCCTTCGGTTTTAAGTTGTTTTATATAATCGGAGAAATTGCCCCCACCTACACCTACAAGCGGATGCCTGAAAAATGCAATCATATTCATTTCTTTCAAAACACCATAACACGTCCTAAGCAGATAACTATTTTTAAACTCTTCAAATGGATGCTTTTCGAGAGCATGACAATATATATTACGTTCAAAATTCGATTTTGAAACAAATGAGAAATGCGATAAAAACAGAAAAACGCTTAAAATACCGATCCATATTATACTTTTTATTTTCTCCAATGTGCGAAAATGATAAGCTAACATCACTATTACTGAAGCAATAAGCATAGCGAATGACTTTGTAAAAGTTAAAATACATACTAAAGTCATTAAGGTTAGAGCGAGAAATATTTTAGAATTTCTTTGTTTATTTAAATTATCAGCAACTACAATTAAAATGAAAACACCTAAAATACTCATTAGCATAATCGGCTCCTCAGCAAGTGCACTCATGCGATGAATATTGCCGAAAATGGGATAGTTTTCGTAGTAGGGTACTAATCTGTTTTCAAAACCCAACAAAAGCAATACGCCTCCGAAATATGCGATTATACAAGTAAAGACGCCTGAAATCAGCACATTTTGCACTAAAAATGACCGAATGTTTTTTTCAGAACCAATGAAATAAAAATTGATTATGGCGTATAAAAGAATGAGATAGGCAAGCCCAAAAACTTCAAAAAATGAAGCACGGGTAGGGTGGAAGGCAGCCGATAAAAGCATCGCCAAAAAGTACAAAACCAATGCTTTGTCAATGGTTGAAATTTGCCATTTCAACCATAATTTTGTTTGAAATATCTTGACAATCGTTAGAAATAAAAGAATGATGAACGTGATTTCAGGGAGTTGAATTTTTTTAACGACTATCGGCAATTCCAATAAACCATTCAATGGCAATGTTAAAATATAGAGGCTAATGAAAAAGCCAATGAGTTTCCAATCTGATTTCGATTCCATATTTTATTACTTCACAACAACAAATTTATTGGTAGCTAATGCTTTGCCTTTTTTACTTTCAATCATATAAGTATATGTACCTGCGGATAAATTTAAATTTCGAACATTTACCACCTCTTCATTTTTACCATCATTGAACTGTTTTTTCTTGAAAACTTCTGCTACCATTTTGCCTGTGCTGTCAAAAATTTTTAAGCATAATTTCATTGAACTTTTCAATTCAAAATTGATAAACAATTGATTATCAGTGGGATTTGGATAGCAAAAAGTTTTAATGACATCTTTTACTAAAACCACCCCCTCAGTATAAGTGACGATTGGGGTATTAATGAGAGCCGTATAAATCGTTTTTTTACCAGCAGGATTCATCGTCGTCCAAATCGGGCGAACAATGTTATTATGTGCTGTGACATTCGTATAATCGCCGAAGAATACCGTTTGATTGGGCTTGA
>JAYUUR010000158.1:0-16492 GCA_043754475.1 Saprospiraceae bacterium
TTATATTTGACAAAATAGGTTGTAGGAGTTGAAGGAGAAACCGTTATGCTATTGCCTGTTCCAATGACCGTTCCACCGCATGAACTGGCTGACCATTCAACGATTGCGCCTGTTCCTGCGCTACCACCTACAAGCGTGAGCGTTGTGCTATTGCCTTGACAAATGGTTGAAATGCCTGAAATACTGAGGGGTGCGACAGACAATGGGTTCAAGGTCACGCTGATACCTACTTTATGACTGCACATACCAACAGGGGCGGTTATAGAAAAATAGAGTGAATAGGTACTACCTGCCGCCAATTGGGTAGCTGTGAAAGTATTAGTCGCTTGATTGTAAGTGCCAGCGACTTGGGTTAATGACTGATCTTTGTACCAAGTAGTGCCCACGGTAAAGCTATTCATGCCACCAATTTGCAGCGCAGGTGTGATGGTATTACAGCCAGTAATGGGTGCCACAATCAAGTCATTGTTAGTGACGTTGGGGATGGGATTGTCTTGTGGGTAATTGATGATACCGTTGTTGGTTAGGGCTGTATTAGTATGCGTTTGATTAGTATTAACCGTAAATAATCCTGTATTGGTAAAGGTGTTACTGTTTTTAAGGTTATCAAATACCGTCAAGGTAGCGCAAGCACTGTTGGAGAATGTACCCGCATTGTTTATTCCGTTGCCCCCAATACTGCCCAAGGTGCCGATATTGACGGTGCCTGCGTTGGTGAAAGTAGTAAGTAATTCGTTAGTAATGCCGTCCTGATTAGCCGCTGTTTGGTCTATTTGGAGCAAACTCCCGGCAAGATTGTTGAAAACCGCCAATACCGTACCTGAACCATTGCCATTTAAAAGCCCCCGCTCGCCAAGTGCCACATTGTTGCCCATAAGAATCTGACCAGCATTGTTAAACGTACTCGTATTCGTCAGCCCCCGTGATACCCGATCTAATTGTATGCTGCCGTTGTTGGAAAAGGGACCCCTGTTCAGAATACCCACGCCCGTATTGGCAATAGATCCTAAGATAATTTCTCCACTATTTTGAAAGCTGTTCCCAGTATGCCAAATGCCGTTACCCCATGCACGATCGAGGTAAATTCTGCCACCAGATTGGTTTATAAACGAGCTTGTATTTCTAATGCAATCCTGAGCCGTTATCGCAGTTGCACCAATGCGTATTTCTCCTGCATTTGAAAATGGATTGTCATTTTGAATACCCCGAAAAGTCACTCTATCAATCGTAATTTGCCCACCAGTATTATTATTGAAAGTGGAAGGATTAATGATGCCATACTGAGCCATACCTGCGCTTGCTGTTGCACCGATGGTGATTTTAGCGGCGTTGGTAAAGGTACCACTCTCGTTATACAGATCGATACTGGTGGCATTATCAATTTTGATTTCGCCGGCATTGTTATTGAACATAGCTGCGGAGCCAAAGTTATTTAAGCCACGCTGTCCTACACTTGCCGAAGCGCCAATGGTGATAAGGGCTGCATTATTGAAGGTTGCCGTATGATTCAAAAGACCACGACCAGTTCGGTCAATCTTAATGTCACCACCCGTGTTGTTATTGAATGTGCCTCTGTTATCAATTCCTTCGCCTCCGATGCTTGCGGTTGCACCAATGGTGATTTTGGCGACGTTGGTAAAGGAATTAGAGTTATATAAGCCAGTACCAGTAGCATTATCAATTTTAATGTCCCCGCCCGTGTTGTTGGTGAAGGTAGCCTGATTCAATAAACCCCAGGTGCCTACCGATGCCAATGAGCCAATCGTAATACTGGCCGAGTTGGTAAACGTAGCCGAAAATAAATTTGATATTCCCGCCGAGAATGAGCGGTCAATCTGAATAAGCCCCATACCAGTATTGCTGAAAATTACCCTGTTGAAAAGGCCATCTTTCCCGATAGCGGCGGATGCCCCAATCGTGATGTTACCTAAATTGGTAAAGCTCCCAGCTTCATTGTATAAACCCGTATCAGTCGAGCGGTCGATTTGAATGTTGCCCCCAGTGCTGTTGGTGAATGTGCCTTCGTTACGAATTCCGTATTTGCCTACATCTGCCATAGACGAACTCCCAATCGCCACCTGTCCGCTATTGGTCACTGTACCGCTATTAAAGAGAGCGATAGTATTTCCCGAAATGGACTTCGAGCCATTCACCGTCAGGCTGGCCGTGGCGGCAATGGTGAGAGTAGTTCCAGTTTGTACTTCAATAGATTTACCTACCGCAGCAGTTCCTCCAAAAATGGTGGGTTTGTTGGTCGTATTGGGTATCACGACATCGTCTGCGGCGGTGGGTACGCTGCCATCAGCCCAGTTGGCTGCCGTTGCCCAATCCGTAGAGATGCAGCCTGTCCAAGTGTCGGTTGTTGTGGAAGCTGAAAAAGGTGAATTGAGGACCACTGGATTGGCATAAGTTGCCATGCAAGTCGGACTTGCTTGCAAACGCGCTTTTATATTGTAATTACCTGCTGAAAGACCGCTAAATGTAGCAGTTGGACTCCAGCTTGTACCATTATTAATGCTGTATTCGAGTGCGCTATTGCCTGTAGCATTGACGGTGATAGAGCCTGTTGGCGCAGCGCAAGTTGGCTGTGTTACTGAGGGGGCAGTTAAAATGGGCGCACAAGTCGAAGTAAAAGTAATTGACTCGACATGAATAGAGGAATTGGCGGGCAAACCCCCACCACTAAAAGTGATTCCAATACCATTAATGTTACTACGACCAAATGTCGGGAAGCTATAAGTACCAGCCCCTGTGAGTGTTGTAGAGGTTGAAGTAATGAAACTTGTTTTTAAAAAAAATTTTATAAACGCTTGGCTATTGGCAGGTGCCTGCGAGAGTGTTAAAATAACGCGGTCGTAAGCCGAAATATCGAGGTTGAGTGGCACTGTACCTAATAAATTACCCCATCCTATCTCGTATACGCCAGACGTGTTGCCGATTAAAAGTTTCATATAGCCATCGCTTGGGTTTAGGCTCATTGTGCTTGGCGTCGTCGGCGAACCATTATCACTAATCTGAACCGTCCGAACGCCTCCTATGATACCTGTGGGCACACTGGCGTTAGCCCCAGTGCCATTAGGACCCTGAACAGTGAACCCGCCTGTATTGAATTCATCAATAACCAACTGCGCCAAGCTGCGGGGCAATGATAAACTGCTGAAAAGGAGGAGTAAAAGAGTGATGCGCCCAAAGGCGAAAGCATTATACCCCTTTTGGATATTGGGCTTGGGTAAGTGTTTGTTTCTCATTTTCAAAGTTTTTTTAATTTATGTTCGATTAATGATTTAAAGTTACAAGGGATTAACTTCAAAAACTCACCCTTGAGGACGAACACCCCGTTTGGATGTCCGAAGCAAGGGTTTTTTTGACCGAAGGGCGTTGACCTTTTGAATGATTAATATACAATTGGTGAAAAAGTGAGGTGCGTACGTTATTCTACAAACGTGAGAGTCCTCTGGACTCTTTATGATGACGTAAGAACATAGTTAAGTATATGCCGTAGATATTTTAGGCTTAGGGTCAACGACGACCCAAAGAGTTGTCTGGGCGAGCCTCTGAGCCCTCCTCGCTAACCCCTCACCCCTTAACGAATAGCCTCCATACCCTCCTCGCTAACCCCTCACCCCTTAACGATGAGCTTTCAAGCCTTCGCGGCGAGGCATCGAGGGTTCGGCGATGACCCCTAATGGGTTAAAAAAGAGGCAATGAGGGTTCGGTGATGACCCCCAATGGGTTAAAAAAGAGGCAATGAGGGTTCGGTGATGACCCCTCATTGCCTAAAAAAGACTCTCGTTGAGGTCTATGCTTTGGCTCATTAGGTTATCGGCAAGCCTTCATGCTTGATTTTTATAACCAAACGAGGGTTTTTAAGCATCAATCAACAAGGGTATAAAAGTTAATCACAGGCGCACCCACAACACCTGCATCTGTCATTATCTTCTTAAGGGCAGGGTCGTTAATTCTGGCTTTAGCTTTAGCCAAATCGCTGATGGCAAAAGTGACGTACACCATATTGGGGTCAGATAAATCTCTCGATAAAGCTCTATCAATCAGCCCATTCTTTGCTCGTGTGTCTTTGCCTTCAGCATCGTATGCTTTTAGCCAAGTATCAAAATCTTTGACCTTATGCCCAATTCTCACTCTGCCTTTATTAGAAGTTGGCGATTCTTCAAATCTGACAATATCCACATACAGAAAAGTGGGAGCACTGTTGACGCCGCCTTTTTGCATGGCTTCTTTCAAATCTTTATTGGCAGCAAAATCTTTGGCTTTTTGAATATCCGCCGCTTTCACAAATACATACACTTTGTTGGGGCTATCCATATCTCTACAGACCGCCAATTTGGTTAAACCACTGGCAACTCTCATGCTTTCATGCTCATCGTACGATTTTTTCCAGACATCAAAATCTTTGACATTCTGAGTGACAGACATGACTTTAAAGGGTACAAATGCAACAGGCACAACGGCTTCCACTGCTTTGGGTGCTTCTTGTTTGGCTTCGGCTTCTTTCGTCGGCGCATTGCAACCAATGGCGCAAAAGAGGATGGCAATAGCACTTGCCATGATAGAGAAAGATTGATTGTTTTTCATTGTGGTGGTATTTTATGATAAATAAATAAAAAATTGAATCATTATAAAAGCCGCCCAACAAGTCACCTTGCCAAACGGCTTTACTATTTCATTTGGATTTTGACTGGATGAGTGTGGTGTTTCTTCTTAGTATTGAATACAAATTAACTTAAAAAAATTCAATTTTCCAATCAGTTGAGGACGAACGATGCCTTTTATTGTCCGAAGCAAGGGATATTTTGACCGAAGGAAAATTTACACTTACTTATTGATATACAAGGCATTAAAAAGTGAACTCGGGTAGGCGTTGTTTTTTAATTTTTATTGAAAGAAAACAAAACCGCCGCTTAGATGTCTCCAAGCGGCGGTTGCATTTACCTATCACTTCATTACATAATCACCCAATCACCCAATCACCTAATCACCCAATCACCCAATCACCCAATCACCCAATCACCCAATCACCGATTTAAGTTTATTTCCTCAAAGTCGCCTTAAAATTACCTTCAGGTACGCTTAGATTAATCCCCTTCGGTTTGTCACCATCCATCTCAAAAATGAAATTATAGCCACTCACATCTTTAACTTTAAACTCATGCAATTTTGAAGGAACGAGTTGCGCTTCAGGACGATCTGAGGCTAATATCCGCAAGCTGCCGTCCGTCACATACGTTTTGAGTGTCAAGCCAATACTTGTAATTTCAAATTCACCCGCGTATTTCTGCAAGTCTGCTGCAGTGAGTTTAAGCATTTTTTTACTGCCTTGCAATTCTTCTAATTTTTGCCGCGTATCCGAATTTTCTTTTAGTGACAAAGCTTTTTTAAATTGAATAATCGCATTAGCTGTATCTTTTTTATCAATAAAATAATCGCCATAAGAGTCATAAACATTGCCGCTTTCAGGAAAATTAGCGATATTGAGTTTGAAAAAACTCTCTGCTTTTTGAAGCTGCTTACTGGCTAAAGCTTGATAGCCCATGCCATTAATCATACCTTCCGAAGGCTTCACTGGATAGCCCAATTGTTTTGAAATATTGGCAAAATGGGCAGCATATTTACTTGGCAAAATAGTTCCTGTATCGGCTCGCTCTTTATTGCTGAGCTTCAAAGGATAAAAGTCAAAAATAAAATGCAGCGCATCATACTCCGTAATGAGAGGGACAGAACCATGCGAATCATCGCCATAATATTTGCTTTGAACCTTCAAACCATTTTGTTTATTGCGTGCCAAATCGTCTCTCAATTCCAAAATAGAGCGAATATGCCTTGAGTCATTCGACGTATCTTTTACCACTTTTTCTACAGTCATATCCTCATTCATGGTGTTGGCAATGCCGAGAAATAGAGATTTTCCTTGAAATTTCTTATCAGCCAATATTTTCTTGGAGTCATTCAAAAGTTTTTTGTTATCCCACCACATACTTGGGTCAATAGCCACATAAGAATTGAATAAATTGGGATGATGAACAATGGTATTCATAACCATCAAACCGCCCAACGAATGCCCAATGAGCATTTTATAAGGTTCAGTCGGATATTTTGACTCAATATAAGGCATCAATTCCTTTTCAATAAATGATGTAAAAGCCTCACCGCCGCCTGTTGTTTTCAGAAAATCGCCGCTCATATATCCGTCTGACGCTACGTGCGTGGGCGATAAATCCCGCATTCTGTCGGTATTCGGAATGCCCACGACAATCATTTCAGGGCAAATCATATTGCCATTGACTGTACTCAATTGTTGAATCATGCCCACCACCGAAGTAAAATGCGCATCGCCATCTAATAAATACATAACTGGATACCGCTGTTTGGCATATATATCTAACTGACCGCCACCAGGCACATACACCCAAACCTTTCTATTTTCATTCAATATTTTGGATTGGATGCTGTCAATCTGTCCAATGACGATTTTGTTATCCTTTTGGGCATGAACTATGAAGGAAGTAGCTGTGAAAAGAGCTAAAAGAAGCTGTTTGAATCCGTGTGTAGTTTTCATTTTGAATGCAATTTTTGATTAAGAAATAAGATGGTTTAATTCTATTTTGAGTTAAAAAGTGTTTTTTACTGAGGGGGTAGCTATTACTATAATTTTCATAAAGTTATATTTTTCTTCTTAAAAATAAAGTAAATCAAAGTCAAAATAGCCATAAAAATACCCATAGCTATTACTTCATTGGGCTTTAATTGAAACAAAAACCAAATGATGACTATTAATGCAATAATCGGAATTGTTAAGCCGCCGAGCAATTTAAATGCTGCTGTTTGTTCAGTTTCTTTATTAAAATGAGATTTGATAACAGACAACACGACGCCTAAATGCACAAGGAAAATGGAGGCTGTTGCTAATATAATTAATTGCTTAAATCCACCTGAAATAGCCACCAAAAATGCCATGATGCAGAAAGAAATAATTGACCAATATGGCGTGGCATATTGAGGATGAATCTTGGCTAAATAATGCGGCATTGTGCCATCTTTCGCCCCTGCAAACAGTGTCCTTGGGAATAAAAGAATCACCGAATTGAGCGAACCAAATATAGATAAAACAGAACAAATTGTTAGTAAAGTGATACCGAAGGGTCCAAAAAGAACGCCCGCCACTGCTGCCAAAGGAGCTTCTTTATGGTTCAAAATATCATTACCCAAAACGCCTTGAGCGACTAACTGAATAAGGCAATAAAATAAAATAATCACGACTATCCCCAATAGCAAACCCAATGGTGCTGTCCGATTAGGATTTTTCATTTCACCACTAATATTGACTGACATTTCACCGCCTGTGAAAGCAAAAAATAAGATTAAGGATGCCTCGCCAAGACTATTAAAAGTAGGAAAATTTTCCCAATGCAAGTTGTCTGATTTGATATAAAACAAACCGACGCCCACTAAAAGTAGAAGCGGTAATACTTTAATAAGCGTAATAAATTTGATGACATTCATCCCTTGTTTAATGCCTCTAACATTGAAATAAGCGCAAAATCCAAGCAATAATATAAAAAATAATCCTCTAAAAAGGGGATTTGTGAATATTGGAAAAGCCACTGACAATACGTCAGCAATGCCATTAATCATCGCCGCCGAAACAAAAACACCACAGCCAAACCAAACAAGTGAGTTGCCAATAAAACCAATGTATTTCCCAAAAGAATGCTCAATATATGTGTAAGCTCCACCCGTGACGGTGATGCGGCTACTCGCTTCTGCATAGCACAAAGCGATCAATAAAAATATACTTCCGCAAAGGATATACGCCATAAAACTGGCATTGCCCAATATGCCTGCAACTATGGCGGGCAATAAAAATATGCCACTGGCGATAGATATATTCACCACATTTACGGCGACATCCAATATACCAATTTCGCGTTTTAATCCTTCATTCTGTTCGTTATTCATTTGAAACTTTTTGTTTTAAAAATGCTGAAATACTGAGGGGGCACTCATCTTTCCAATTTAAAGTTTTTATCAACCGCAGGTCGCTTATCCGCATTGGCGACTTTCCAGCCTGTTCGGTACATCCAGTCTGCCATTTTTTTCAGTTTAGGATAGTTGATATTAGCCGCATTATCTTGCGGTGTATGATAATCAGGGTGTAAAAGGGTCGTGTACATGAGGGCGGGTATGCCTAAGCGGGCATAAGGCACGTGGTCGCTTCTGAAATACCAACCCTCGACATGTGTTACTTTATCCCATTCGCTGTCCAATTTAAATTGGGGACCTTCTTGGTTGGCAGCCATTGCCATATTGACTAAATCCAATGAATTTCTATGCGGCGGCATTGAGCCTAAAATTGCGGCACTATCTATATTGTTTCGACCAATCATATCCCCATTTAAAACTGTCACAATGCTTGAAATCGGCACTGTGGGGTGCGCGGAATAATACCTTGAACCCAATAAGCCTCTTTCTTCTGCTCCATGAATGACAAACAGAACCGACCGTTTAGCTGGATATTTTACAAAAGCCCTCGCATTGGCAAGCATGGCAACATTCACGCTGCCATTATCATCGGCACCGTAATAAATCGTGTCGTTTTTGATGGCGTTTCGGATTCCATGTGCGTCTGAATGTCCGCTATATAAGAGGTATTCGGATTTTAATTTAGCATCTGTTCCTTCTATTTTACCGACAACATTTACTGAGGGGTAAGGATATTTTGACACAATCAAATTGGCTTTTAAGGTAGCGGTATTGGATTCTATCTCTTTTTTCGCCGTTGGATGTAGCCATAAAACGGGAACAGTGGTTGTGACATCTATATTCGCCCCGCCGTCAATATCATAAGAGCCTCTTTTAAAGTTTTCGTTGGCATCTTCCCACGATTTTTCACCTGTTTCGTCGGCAATAATAAGAATAGCCGTAGCCCCGCGTTTCAGTAAAGATAGCCCGTATTTAGTGTAAATGTATCGGCTGTATCGCCAAGTGGGCAATGAGACCTCCAAATTAATGCCTTTTGCATTGGCTTCAAAAGCGACGACTTTACCTTTTACATTGACTGTGGTATCCATTTCTGAAGCGTTTCCCAAATAAAGAATGGGCGCACTGAGATTAAGGTTTGCCATTTGTGAAATCGTCACATCGTCCCAAAGGGCTAAAGGTTTGTTGTTTATTTGGATACTCGAATTATCGGCAATGTGGTTGCGCCATAAGGTGAAAAATTGAAAATACGTGCCGTCATCGCCTGCGGGTTTTATGCCTATGGCTCTGTATTTTTCAGCCAACCATGCGGCAGCTTTCAGTTCGTCCAAAGTCCCTGCTGAACGTCCTTTGAATTTAGCATCCGCGTGGGCATACAAATCGGCTTTTAAATCCTCTGTTCGTATTAATTTCAAACCGGGCGGATTATTGGGTTGAGCAAACAGGGCATTTGTCATAACCATCAAAACACAGAAAGGAAGCAATTTTTTCATTTTTAATTGATTTTTATTTTGAAACAATGGGTAAAAATAGGAAAAATGTCATTGCGAGGTACGTGGCAACTGAGGGGTGTAACTCTTTAATTTAATCTATCCATCCCTTTTATTACACGATATGGTTTTTTGAAAAAGTCAGCCACCGTTCTATTGAATTGGTTTTTATAATTAATCAGAGTTGAATGTCCTGAATTAGGCAATATCCAAAAAGTAGATTTTGGAATATTATCGGCAATCAACATAGTGTGTTTTGGAAGTATTAAATCATGGTCGCCACCAATGACTAACGTTTCACATTTAATCGCATTCAATTGTTTTAAAGAAATATTAGGTTCTTGATACACCAATTTCCAAACTTTTATAACATTTTTCACTTCCGCAGTTTGAGGCAATTTGGATAAAGAATCGAGTAGATTGTCCGGCAATTCTAACAAATCAGCAGGAAAAGCTCTGGCATCAATCCAAATATTCGCACCTGTTATGGCTAATTTCTTTACTTTATCAGGATGATGAATAGCTAAAAGCAAACCATTATTGCCGCCATCGCTCCAACCAATAACATTGCATGATTTGATTTTCAAATAATCCAAAAGGGCATTAAAATCTCCTGCCATCATTTCATAGCTCAAGGAGTCGGTTGGGTCAACAGATTTACCATGCGCACGGCTATCGGCTACAATGACTTGATAATTTTGAGCAAAATAGGGAATTTGACCCGTGAAATTGTTGCCTGAGCCGCCATTGCCATGAATTAAAAGCAGAGGTTCGCCTTTCCCATAGATTTCATAATACATTTTAAAACCCCGAATATTGGCATATTGCCCCACTTTGGGATTATTGCCATAGGTGCTGCCTTTGAAAACAGGCGGATATTGAGCTAAAGCAAACGCAACGAATAAGCTTGCTGTGATTGTTAGGAGTAGATTCTTTTTCATTTTCTTTATTTTTTAATTGTTGGTGGTACTCGGTGCTTTGTTCCCTGTTCGTAAGAATAAACCAATTTGATTAAAATTGGCTCGGCATACATTCTGCCCAGAAATTGAAGCCCTGCGGGTAAGTTGCCCGTCGTAAAACCCATCGGAACGGTAAAGGCTGGTTGACCCGTGTGTGGGGCAATGATTTGGCTATTATCTCCAAAGTATTCTACCCGTTTCAATTCTTCGTTATAGGTATTGACTTTGGCGGGTTTATTATTCCAAGTCGGATAAATAATAGCATCCAATTTCAATTCATCCATTTTGTCTTCGATGGCTTTTCGAAAAGCAATTCGCTGGGGAGACGTGTAGGCATCTTGACAGTTGGTATTTTGGGCGGTAAGATTGGCTCTGACTCGGGCTTCGGCTGATTTCGATTTGCTGCCTATCCTGACAATATCTTCCAGCGTTTTGATGGTGTCATTTTTGACATACTTAGCCAAGTAGCCCTCTAAATCACCTCTGAAATCTGAACACCACAGATTTTTTCGGAGGTTTGAGAAATTAGGGATAGTGAGTGTGTCAATGATGATAGCTCCCATGGCTTTCATATCCAAAATCGATTTTTCAAATAAGGTTTTGACTTCTGGGTCTGCCATGCCTGTATTGCCAGACAAGCCAGAGGTAGCAGGGAGATTCTCACATATTTCACGTAAAACGCCTATTCTTGCACCCTTTAGCCCGTTTTTTTGCAGAAACTGCATATAGTTTTGGGGTGTTTTCCCTTCTGAATACTTAGTGATAGGGTCATTCGGGTCGTAGCCCACCATTATCTCCAACACCCGAGTGGCATCTTCAACAGTTCTGCACATAGGTCCCACGACATCGTTTTTAAGATTGAGCGGCACAATATCAGAACGACTGATTAACCCCAAGGTAGTACGAAACCCTACCAATGAATTATGAGAAGAAGGACCACGGATAGAGTTGCCGGTATCGGTGCCAAGCCCAATGGTGGCAAAATTGGCTGCCACAGATGCCCCTGTTCCTCCGCTCGAACCAGCAGGAACATGCTCCATATTATAAGGATTGAGCGTGGCTCCATGCGTAGAACTGAACGAATGCCAAGGTGTAAAAGCCCATTCAGCCATGTTGGATTTGGCAATGATAATAGCCCCCGCTTTCACCAATTTATCAATTACGAAGGCATCGGCATCAGGAACAAAATCTTTCAAAGCCAATGCTCCTGCTGTGGTGGCGAGTCCTTTGGTGTTAATATTGTCTTTTACAATGATTGGAATGCCATGAAGCAGTCGCAATACCTTGGTTTTCTTGTATTCTTCATCCAATGCTTTCGCAATTGCTAAAGCGTCAGGATTAATGGTTGAAATGGCGTTGATTTGTTTATTAAATTGATTGATACGGTCTGAATAAGCTGCTACCAATTGATGACTCGTAAATTTCCCTTTTTTGTAAGCTGCATGAATTTGGGCAACGGTTAATTCAGTTACGTTGATGGTCTCTAACTGTTTCGAGTTTTTACGGACTGATTGTGAATAAGTAACAGCAACGAATAGGGTTGCAAGAATTGTTAATAGAAGTTTCTTTATCATTTCATTTTAATCTAATGAATTTAAAAAAAGGGTAAAATACTGAGGGGGTCATTTTGATGGCAAAACAATATCTTCTTGCCAAATGTATTTCCCAAACCACTGCCAATTGTGCCACACTGCCGCTAATCGTTCTTTTGGTTTAGTGATGCCATGTCCAAAACCTTTATAGACAATGAGTTTCGTTTCTACGCCAATATCTTGTAAACCTTGATACAATTCGTAGGCATTTGAAATAGGTACTCTTTTATCTAATTCGCCGTGTTGAATGAGGGTAGGCGTTTTAGCATTTTTGATATTAGTCATAGGTGATGTTTTTTCATAAATAGCTTTATCCGACCACGGCGTTGCTTTCAAATATTGGCGAGTGAAAGGATGAATATCTGTGCTGACATAGTAAGTTATCCAGTTTGAAATACCAGCTCCTACCGAAATCGCTTTAAACTTATTGGAATTGGTGGTTAAAAAAGCAGAAATATAACCGCCTTGACTCCAACCCATTGAAGCTATTTTATCGCCATCAATTATACCTTTTGATTCCAAATATTGAACACCTGACAACACATCCCACGCATCGCCGATACCTAAATTTTTAACATTTAGGGAACGAAAACGCTCGCCATAACCCGCAGAACCGCGATAATTGGGGCTTAAAACCAACGCTCCTTTTGCCAACCATGGCAAAATCGGATAAACACCCGCAGGCGTTGGACTCGGCAATGAAATACCTGTTGGTCCACCATGAATGACGACAAAAAGCGGGTATTTTTTCTTTGCGTCATAATCTTGGGGCTTGTATAAAACGCCTTCAATGGTTTCGCCATCAGTACTTTTCCACGAAATGACTTCACTTTTTGCTACTTGCCAATCTGCAATTTGGTGTGATATATTACTTATTTTCAGTGGATTTGGTTGTGAAATACTGGTTTTATAGAGTTCAACTAATGAATTATCTGTCGCCCCAATAACAGCGATTTGCTCGCCATTTTCAGAGAAAGAGACATCATTGATTCTATCGGGTGTTGTCAAAAAAGCTTTGACAGAGCCATTGTCAGAGTCAAGTTTAAACAATTGCCTAAGCGTTTTTTGATAAGCTAAGGCAAATATGCCTTGCTTTGTCCATTTGACAGATGCACAATCTTCGTCAAAATTGGGGGCAATTGGCTTAGTATTCGTTCCGTCTATGTTGATTGTGAACAATTTACGATTGCGATAATAGAAAGATGTTGTATCAGACAATGCCGATTGAAATAAAATCATTTGCCCATTAGGCGACCAACTGATAAAAGCATCGTTGCTAAGGCTCTTTACCAAAGGCGTTACTGTTTTAGTTTCGACATCTAAAATAGAAATATCGGATTTGACACTGCTGTTAATCAAAGGGTCGGGTTGGTGTTCTATGGCTATTTTACGTCCATCGGGCGACCATGAAAAAGTATTGATGCTGAAATTAACGCTATCTATTGCTATTTTAGCACCACTCATTTTATTGGAATCAGCAGCCAATTGTGGTAGTTTCACTTCTGTTATTTTATCGGGTTCAAAATTTATCAACCACAAGCGATTCAGGCGAAATTCATTATCTTCTACTTCATAATCTCCGAATTTGTCTTTGCGGGCTTTGTCTGTTTTTTCTTTATTTTCAGATTGAGTAAAAGCGATTTGGTTGCCATTTGGTGACCAGTCAAAATCTAAAATATTTTCCTTCGTTGCAGATATTTGGAAAGATTCGCCGCCATTCAATCGAATAACTTGTATCTGTGTTTTACCCGTTTTATTAGCAAGAAAAGCAATCCATTCCCCATTTGGCGACCATTTGGGGTTGTTACTGTTCTGTTTTGGCGTATTGGTCAATGCAAAAGGCGCTTCCCCATTTTTGGATAACCAAAGTTCGATATCCATTCTATTATCCTCCCAATCTGTTGATTCGAGTTCAAAGACAATATGTTGTCCATTTGGTGAAATTTTAGGGTTTCTAACCGAGCGAAGGGAAAGTACCTCTTCAAAAGTTGGTGTTTTTTTTACCTGCTGTGCGATGGATAAATTTACAGTTATGTAAAAGAAAACAAATAGAATAATATATTTTCTCATTTTGAATTGATTGAATTGATTGAATTGATTTATAAAGTGGTTTATACTGAGGGGGGTAATTTCATTCACTCGTTAATTAATTAGGCTTGTCAAATCTTCATAACCTCGACCCTGGCTTCTTGCAGTGCAGCACTTCCTCCCATGTCAGTCAGTACATCGTGTGTAAGGGCATTGGCTGATGAGCCGCCTTTCATCAAGGAAGACCAATAACCTTGAGGCATGCAGACAACGCCTTTTTTCACTTTGTTTTTGATGCGAACATTTAGATAGACTTCACCTCTTTGATTGAATACTTTGATATTGTCACCATCAGTCAGGCTTCTTGCTTTGGCGTCTCCTTCGTTCATATCCAAAAAAGGCTTTCCTTCTTTTTGCGTGTGCATTTGGTGATTCGCCCGAGTACTATTCAAAAAGTTTTTGGTTGATTTTATCGTCAATAAATGTAGAGGGAATTGTGCTCGCTCCTTTTCTGAATAGGCAAAAGGGATATAATCAGGCAAAGAAGGTGATATTTCAGGATTGTAAAATAGGCATTTTCCGTCTTTCTTACCAAAATTACCTTCTGCATGGGGCATCCATTTTTCAGGTATATTCATTTTTGCCCAGCCTGTTTTTCTAAGTGATTCGAAGGTGATACCTTTTAAATATGGTTTGTCGCTATCCAAAAGACCTTTTACAATATCCAAATCAGAATGATATAAATAACTTTCTTTAAAACCCATTGCTTTAGAAAGTAATCTAAAGAATTCAGTATTGGTTTTAGCTTGACCTAAGGGTTCGATGGCAGGTTCATTGATATTAAGGTAAGGTGTACCGTAAGAAGTTAAAAGGTCCCAGTTCTCTAATGTCGTCGTTGCCGGGAAAATATAATCAGCGTAGCGAGCCGTATCCGTTATAAAATGATCCAATACAATAGTCAATAGATCCTCCCTTTGCAAACCTTTAACTACTAAATTTTGATTAGGCATTGTTACTGCCGGATTGGCGTTGAAAACAATAAGGGCTTGTATTGCGGGTTTCAAGTCACTGTGAGTCAGTGCTTTACCCAATTGTACCATATTTATTTTTCTTGTTTTTTTATTTTTTAATACTTCGGGAATATCAAGAATTTTGTTGTCAAGGGCATTGCCAAAGAGTTCGTAAGTCATGTTCATTAATCCACCGCCTAATTGTCTCCACGCTCCAGTTAAGGCAGGTAACATGGCTATGGCTCTTGAGGCACTTGCACCATTCGCCTGATGTTCTAAACCAATCAAAACTCTTATAAGTGAAGGTTTTCCTTTGGCATATTCATGGGCTAATTTTAGGATAGTCGTTTCATCTAAGCCCGTAATTTCAGCAACAGTTTTAGGGGAATACTTTTCTACATGCTGGGTTAATTCTTCAATGCCAGTGGTATATTTATCAATATAATCTTGGTCTTGAAGTTTTTCTTTTAAAATAATATGGATAAGCCCCAAAGCCAATGCCGTATCAGTACCCGGCAATGGTTGAATATGCCAATCGGCTAAAAGTGCTGTTTGTGACTGAAAAGGGTCTATAACGACTATAATTGCGCCTTTGGTTCGGGCTTTTTCAATAAACGCCCATAAATGTTGATTTGAATGAACCGTATTGGTTCCCCACAAAATAATGTATCGGCTATGAATAATGTCTTCGGGAAGCACTCCCGTTGTTTGCCCATTGGCTGCCATAATACCCGCTACAATAGCATCGCCACAGATAGTTCTTTCCAATTGAGTAGCACCAATATGAGCAAAGAAATTGTCGCCTGCATTGCATTGAACTTTACCTTCATTACCGCCATAACTGAATGGCATTATTGCCTCACCACCTTTTTCTTTTATAATGGTTTGCAATTGTGTACTAATTTCTGAAATGGCTTTTTCCCAAGTTATCTCTTCAAATTGACCTTCTCCTTTTTTACCTGTTCTTTTCAGAGGATTAAGCAATCTTTTAGGATTAAAGGTGACTGTAGTTGGGTAATCAACCATTTTATCGCAAAGTTTACCTGCTGTGTAGGGATTATCGTTACTGGCTTTAAATTCAGTTACTTTATCTTTTGAAACAGTTACTTTCCAACTACATGAATCGGGACAATCCAAGCAACAGGCACCATTGACTGTTTTAGTAACATTGTCTACCGCACATGAAGAAGTTAGGAAAGGGATAAGCCCGAGGCCAACTGCTCCTTGGGTACTCAATTCAATAAAGGTTCTTCTTTTCATTTTTAAAACTGTTTTTTTTGATTAAAAAATAGGGAAAATGTCATTGCGAGGTACGTGGCAACTGAGGGGGTCTAATCCATCATTTCTTTTTAGGCGGCACCGCCTCCATCAATAAAGCATAAGCCTTATTTAATGCCACGTCTCCTTCTTTAGAACCT
>JAYUUR010000159.1:0-5448 GCA_043754475.1 Saprospiraceae bacterium
CCCCCCAGCCTCCGAAGGAGGAGTCGGTTGGAAGTCGTTGATTGATTGCTTTTTTTTGACGTTTGCCCCCCAACCCTCGGAGTGGGCAGAGTTGGGATAAAAAATAACGGAATTACCTGCTCATTAATTTTATCTATATTCGCATTTAAGAATAATGAATTTAATCTAAAAAATCTTTAACAAATAGTACTATGCGCTCGAAACTAATCGCCTTTATCCTCTTGCTTTCAATAGCCACAATCGCCCAAAAATCCCCCGATTTTTTAACCCAATACCAAGCACAATGGGTTGAAAATACCTTGAAAAGCATGACTATTGATCAAAAAATAGGTCAATTGTTCATGCCACGTGGCAATTACAGCGGCAAAGGTTACGACCAGCAAAAAATCATGAATTGGGTGAAAGAATACCACCTCGGCGGCATTGTTTTCTTTGCAGGGCAGCCATCGGTACAAGCCCAAATCACCAATGATTTGCAGGCTATTTCTAAAGTACCCTTGTTCATTGGGCAGGATTTTGAATGGGGATTGGCGATGCGGCTGGATAGCACACCGCGTTTTCCTTATCAAATGGCATTGGGTGCTATGCCCCCACAATCCAAAGGGATGCCTACGGCAGAGGATTTGATAGAGGCGATGGGCAGAGAAATGGGCAGAGAATGCAACCGTATGGGCGTACATATCAACTATGCGCCCGTGGTGGATGTGAATAATAATCCCAATAATCCCGTCATCAATTTCCGTTCTTTTGGCGAGGATAAATTCAATGTGACTAAAAAAGCATTGGCATATATGCGTGGTTTGCAAAGCCAAAATATTATTGCCACTGCCAAGCATTTCCCTGGTCATGGCGATACGGGTGTGGACTCTCACTACGATTTACCACTTATTGCACATGATAAAACACGACTCAATAATATTGAACTTTATCCGTATAAAGAGTTGATTAAGAATGGTTTATCAGGTATTATGACCGCTCATTTAAGCATCCCGTCTTTGGATTCTACTAAAAATTTGGCTTCTACTCTATCGCCTAAAATTGTCAATGATTTATTGCGCAACGAATTAGGCTTTCAAGGTTTAATTTTTACGGATGCGATGGATATGGTCGGCGCAGTGAAATATTTTCCAAATGGCGAAGCGATAGTGAAAGCGATATTAGCAGGCAATGATGTAATTGAAACTTTTGAAGATGTTCCCACCGCTTTTAAGGCTGTAAAAAAGGCTTATACTGAGGGGGTGCTCACGGAGGCTGAAATCAATAAACGTGTTCGTAAAATATTGATGGCAAAATCGTGGGTCGG
This sequence comes from Saprospiraceae bacterium, assembly GCA_043754475.1. Classification (GTDB taxonomy): domain Bacteria; phylum Bacteroidota; class Bacteroidia; order Chitinophagales; family Saprospiraceae; genus JAAFJT01. Next base: position 1,304 of record JAYUUR010000159.1, read on the forward strand.
TTTGGATAAGTATAAACCCATTAAAATTCAAGGTTTGGTGAAGGATTTGAACACCATTGAAGCGGATTTGCTCAATCGCCAAATGGCAGAGGCGACTTTGACTTTGGTTAAAAATCAAAACGACCTCATCCCTATTAAAGATTTAACTCAAAAAATAGCGGTTGTCTCCATTGATGCCAATGAAATGACTGCTTTTCAAAAAATGGCGGCTAATTATACGGCTGTTGATGCTTTTTTACTCCCTCAAAATGCTACTGATTCAGCGATTCAAAAAGTGGTGACTCAAACCCAAAATCATGATTTAATTATCATCGGCGTACATCTCCAAAACGTTAGACCGGGCGCAAAATATGGCATGACCGACATCAATCAAAAAGCCCTTACGGCTTTGACCAAATCAGGCAAAAGCATCATGGTCGTTTTCGGAAATCCCTATTCTTTGGATAAATTACAAGGGCTGAATGAAGCAAAAGCCGTCATTATGGCTTATCAATTGACTTCTTATACGGAGGAAGCAACCGCTCAAGCCCTTTTCGGCGCGACCTCTATGGGTGGACATTTACCCGTTTCAGTGAATCAAAACTACCCAGGCGGATTGGGTATTGCCACCAAAAGTATAGGACGTTTATCGTATGGAATTCCTGAAATGGTGGGCATTGATAGCCGTATTTTGATTAGGAATATTGACTCGGTTGTTCAAGTGGGTTTGAGAGAAAAAGCCTATCCGGGGGCTGTGGTTCAAGTGGCAAAAGATGGGCGGGTTATTTATCAAAAAAACTATGGTTATCACACCTATTCCGATGTCGGAGGTAGGATTTCGGATGTCGGGAATGGCTCGTTTGCAAAGGACAATAAAAATGATGTGATGGATGAAAAAGTGAGAACCAATTATGACGAAGGTTTTAAAGGAAAAATAGGGTCAAATACTGAGGGGGTGCCGACTTCCGAAATCTCCAATCCGAAATCCAATGGGGTCGTTAAAATGACCGATTTATACGACTTAGCGTCGGTCACTAAAATCAGTACTTCCGCTTTAGCAGTTATGCAAATGATGAGTGAAAACAAGTTTGATTTGGATAAAACATTTGCAGATTATTATACCGATTTTGCCAATTCTAATAAAGCCAATTTGCGTTTTAAAGACATGCTGACGCATAAAGCGGGACTCAGAGCATGGATTCCTTTTTGGCAAAATTGTATAGATTCTGTTCAAACAGTTAAAAATAGCTTGGTTTACAAGGAAAAATATGCTAAAACTTTGAAATTAGGCTTCTTTCAACGCTTGTTTGGGGGTAAGAAAAAGTTGGATAAAAAAATTGCGGAAGCCATTCGGACGGATAAAAATATGTGGAAAGAGAGTTTCAAGCCGTCTAATATTGTTTGGTTGCCCAATACTTTTTCAAACATAAAATCAGCGGATTTTCCAATTGAAATTACAGACAGTTTGTTCTTGCATAAAGACTATAATAAAACCATTTTTAAAGACATCAAAGATTCACCCCTCAAACCCGAACAAGGCTATGTTTATAGCGATTTGCATTACTATACCTATCCTGTTCTTTTTGCAAAATTGACAGGTACGGAATGGGAAACGTATTTAAAAAAAACATACAAAGCCATAGGTGCTAACTCATTGACTTACAACCCTTTACGCTTTTACAATAAGTCTCAAATAGTACCAACGGAATATGATTCTCTGTTCCGAAAAACCCTCATACATGGGCGTGTGCATGACGAAGGCGCGGCAATGTTGAATGGCATTTCAGGTCATGCAGGTCTGTTTGGCAATGCCAATGACCTCATGAAACTCATGCAACTTTACCTTCAAAAAGGCTATTACGGCGGCAAGCAATTCATCAAATCCGAAGTGATGGATAGTTGTACAAAATACCAATTTCCAGATTCTCCCCAAGGGATTCCTTCGGAAAAAAACCGTCGCGGCATTGCCTTCGATAAATTGGATTTCAATAAAAAAATCAGCAATGGACCGCAATCAGCATCAGATGCGAGCTTCGGGCACTCCGGTTTTACAGGCACTTTCACATGGATTGACCCGACATACAACATCGTTTATGTCTTTTTATCCAATCGCGTATATCCTACGCGCGACAATGGCAAAATAGGCACTTTGAATATTCGGACAGAGGTTGGCGAGGCGATTTATAGGAGTTTGAAGAGGTGAAATACTGAGGGGTATAGTAGAAGATAAAAAAATCATTTAACTTTCTAAATAAAATTGACGTAAAAACATATAAAACATGATCAAGCCAATAAGAACGGACGAAGAATATGAGCTTGCTTTAAGCAAACTTCATATTTATATAAGAAAAGGCTATGTAGAAAATACGCCTGAGGCAGATGAAGCAGATGTGCTTTCTATCCTTATTCATGCTTATGAAGAGGAACATTATCCTATTCCACCACCGCACCCCGTTGAAGCCATCAAATTCAGATTAGAACAAATGGGTAAAAATGAAGAGGAATTAAGCAAGATTTTAGGGAATCAAAAAAATAGTATATTTGATATTTTGAGTGGTAAAAAGAAATTGAGTTTAGCGATGATTCGTAAATTGCATGAAAGTCTCAATATTCCTGCTGAGACTTTAATTGCAGCATATTAATATTTGTGGTAAAAAAGCATAAATTAATGGCCTATGATTGTTGTCATTACCCATATTTATACAGACATCCGCCGCACCATCCCATAAAATCGCCAGCAAAGGAGAATGGCTGAAACGGTCAAACCAGCCGTGAGTCCCATCCAAACACCAGCAGCGGTGAGTCCATAATATTGACCTAAAAAATATCCGATGGGTAAACCGACGACCCAATAAGCAAACAGCGTGATTCCAGTCGGCACGTTCACATCGGCGATACCCCTCAGTATGCCGAGTGCCGTAGCTTGCAAACCGTCCGATAATTGAAAAATGCCGCCGATTAAAAGCAGAGTTGTTGCAACAGGCACAACACTCGCATCCGTTGTATATAAACCAATTAAAAATTGATGAAAAACAAAAAATATCATGGCGCAAATAGCCATAAAACCACCGCCCATCAGCAAAGCCGCATTGCCTGAAATAAGAATTTGATGCCTATCGTGCAAGCCCCAAAAATGCCCTACTCGGATGCCGCCGGCTGCTGCTATGCCCGTCACCATCATGTAAGTCACTGAGCATATATTCATGGCAATTTGATGTGCTGCTTGTTCATATTTACCATACCAGCCGATGATGACGACAGCTCCGGCAAACACAGCTACTTCAAAAAAGCCTTGCATACCTGAAGGCAAGCCAATTTTTAATATTTTTTTTATTAAATGTTGAAAATCACCTGTAGAAGGGCTGAGGTAAGGCTTAAAAATGGGGTCACGGCGAATAATCCACCATAGAGCCAATGCCATGTAAATGCGGCTAATCAAGGTAGCGACACCTGCGCCCAAAACTTCAAGTCGTGGAAAAAAACCGATGCCATTGATGAGAAGCCAATTCAATAAAATGTTGAGCAAAAGAGCGGATAAGGTTACCGCCATAGCGAGTTGCGTTTTGCCCAATCCATCGCTCAACTGCCGCAAGCCTACGAATATCAGCATGGGGAGGATAGATAAAGCAATCACTCGATTATAAGGCTGTGCTATAGCAACCACTTCTGCATCTTGTCCCAATCTATCTAAAAAAAACCCTAATATAAAGCATAAAAAAAATGTAATAAAGCCTAAATACAAGGCAACTCGCTTGGTTGCTTTAAATAAAAGGTTAATTTCTTCCGTATTTTTTTCAGCTTCAGCTTTTGAAATCATCGGTGCGACTACTCCCAGAGCCAATAAACCAATAATGGCAATTGTAAAAATAAGGCTATTCGACAAGCCCGAAGCAGCCACCGAAACCGCACTTTTGCCTTCAATATTGCCCACTTGAATCGTGTCAGCAACACCCATTGCAATAATACCCAATTGGCTTACCACTATTGGTAAGCCAAGTCGGATCATTTCGCTCACTTCTTTTTTATAGGCTTTTAAGTCTATATTTTTCATAATATCTATTAAGCGCCTAACATCTGAGCAAATATAGCTTTCAATTGCTCATTCGATTCTTTATTCACAATTTCAGTCAACATTTTTGTCAACTCTGAATAATTGGTATTGGCTT
>JAYUUR010000160.1:0-5433 GCA_043754475.1 Saprospiraceae bacterium
CTTTCAGCCACCACTAAAGCGATGGGCATACCGCAAAAGTGGACGTGATGGTCCGCTAAAAGCGGTTCGTCGGGAATGGTGCCGCCAATTTGGTTTTCCCCTCTAATATCTTTTGACAGAAGGATACAAACTACTCCCCTCAGTATTTCGGCTTCTGAAACGTCTAATTTTGTCAAAATACCGTGCGCGACGGGCGAATCGAAGGCGGCGGCGTAGAGCGTTCCGTTCAAAATCGGCACATCATCGAGATAGATGGATTCGCCGCGTAGGTGTGATATGGAGTCTATATTTTTCATTAATTTATAAAATGCGCTATAAATAATTGCCTCGCCAACAGCCGTTTATAATCGGTTGAACCCCTTACATCGCTGATGGGAGCTATTTCTTTTTGCAAAATATTATTGGCAGCCAATGCTGTTTGAGTATGTAATTTTTGACCTATTAAAAAAGCGGATGTTTCTTTTAAAAATAAAGGAATGGGCGCAACGCCTCCGATGGCTACAGCCGCTTTTTCAATCAGATTATCCTTAATTTTCAAGGAAATAGCACCATTTACGCTGGCAATATCCAAATAAGTGCGCTTACAGACTTTTTCAAAATTAAATAAAGTACCTTTTGATGGCAGTTTAAATTTTATCTTTTCAATCATTTCAGTTGGCGTTTTATCAATGATTTTATAGCCTTTGAAAAAATCTTTTAATGCTACTTCTCGCCGTTTGCCATGATTATTCAAGATTAAAACAGTGTCCAAAACCAATAAAAAAACGCTCAAATCACCGATGGGTGAAGCGTTCACGAGGTTGCCCGCAATAGTGGCGATGTTGCGGATAGGCGTTGAAGACACAAGTTTGAGATGCTGTTGAAGATTAGGAAAATGCGCATTCAGCACTGCCGAGTTTTTCAAATCCGTCACGGTCGTTGTTGCGTCTATTTCATAATATTCATTGACTATTTTACCCCCCCTCAGTATAGAATCATTTAAAACGAAATGAATGTTGACATCGGTCATATCATCATGTTTTTGAACGTATAAATCTGTACCACCGCCTACAAAATGCGCATGTCCGTTGTGATTAATAGGTAAAATGCTTTTATAAATGGTTTCTAAACGATTTTTAATATTGGAAAAATAAGGGGGCAAAACTTTATTTTCAATACAAAACTCTATGTTATTGCCCTCATTTTGTTGCATCATTTGAACAATGCGTTGAGCGGCTCGTTCAATGGATTTATAGCCAGTGCAACGGCAAATATTACCGTCTATGGCAGCAATGACATTCTCAGGTGTAGGCTTTTCATCGCTCATACAAAAACCCGTGAGCGACATGACGAAACCAACGGTGCAAAAGCCGCATTGCGTAGCACTTTCATCGCTCATGGCTTGTTGAACGGGCGTCAAAGCATTATCAATGGGTGATAGGTGATGGGTAATGGGTAATGCTGTAATTTTATCGGGATTGATGCCTTCTACCGTTACGACGTGCTTGCCTTGAACATTTCCTAAGGGAGTCAAGCAGGAAGTAGCACTTAGGTAGTCTATTTTTTCACCATTCAACGTTCCGATAAGGATAGTACACGCACCACAATCGCCTTCGCGGCAGCCTATTTTTGTACCCATTAAATGCTGATGGTAGCGGATAAAATCGAGGAGCGTTGTGCCGGCGGGCAGTTCGGTTTTTATATCTTTATTATTGAGAATGAATTGAATCATATCGGGCTTGCTTGGTTTAAAGGCTCAATTTACGGCGTTTTTATATATTGACCGCCTACAAATATCGGCATTTTGAAAATGTATAACAGCGAATATTGTTATTACAGGTGAAGTTCCAAAGAATTAACATAGAAACTAATAATAAAAGAAATACTAATTGCTCAATGAATCAGTTGGATTATTATTTTTGCAAACCGTAAAATTTTTTTTAAATAAAATAATTGACTACTATGAAACAAAATGATAAAATTATACTTTTCCAAGAAAAACAAATCCGAAGAATTTGGTATAATGAGCAATGGCATTTTTCTGTTTTGGATATTATTGAGGTATTAACTGATACGCCTAATCCAACAGATTATTTTAAGAAAATGCGGAAGAGAGATGAGGGTTTAAAAGTCTACGTGGGGACAATTTGTCCCCACGTAGACTTGGAAGGTAAAGACGGGAAAAATAGGAAAAATCTTGTGACAAATACTGAGGGGGCATTCCGCATAATACAGTCTATTCCTTCATTGAAAGCAGAGCCATTCAAACTTTGGCTCGCTCAAGTAGGTAGTGAACGAATGGATGAAATAGAAAATCCTGAACTTGGTATCGAAAGAGTTAAAGAAATATATAAAGCTAAAGGCTATCCTGCTGAATGGATAGATATGCGTATTCAATCTATTGAAGTGAGAAAACAATTAACGGATGAATGGCAAAAGAGGAGCGTGAAAGAAGGTAAAGAGTACTCTATTTTAACTGCAGAAATAGCTAAAGCCACTTTTAATTTAACCCCTACTGAACATAGAAGTCTAAAAGGCTTAGAAAAAGAAAATTTAAGAGATCACATGACAATGCTCGAATTAATTTTCACTCAATTAGGTGAAGAAATGACTCGTAAATTAGCTGCAGAAAAAGATGCACAAGGCTTTATTGAAAATTCTAAAGCAGCAAAACAAGGAGGGCAAGCAGCAGGAGATGCACGGAAAGCTGCTGAAAAAAGAACAGGTGTGAAAGTTGTTTCACCTGATAATTTTTTAAAATTAACTGAAAAACAAAATAATGATAAGCAAATTGAGTAAACTAAAAAATAAATAATTACAAATTTAATTTCCTAATCTATGCCCATTAATACCATCATTTTTGACCTCGGCGGTGTGCTAATTGACTGGAATCCTGAGTATGTTTTCAAACAAGTGATTACGGACAACGATAAACGCCAGTATTTTTTTGAAAACGTTTGTACCCACGAATGGAATATTGAACAAGATGCCGGACGCACTTTGCATGAAGCCACCGAAACGAAAGTAGCAGAATTTCCTGAATGGGAAGCAGAAATTCGCGCCTATTACGGGCGTTGGGTGGAGATGCTCGGTGGTTCCGTTGGTGGCACTGTTGAGATATTAAAGTATTTGATTAATCATCCCGATTATCGCGTTTATGCTTTGACCAACTGGTCGGGCGAGACCTTTCCAACAGCTTTGGGTATGTTTGATTTTTTACATTGGTTTGAAGGCATCGTGGTGAGTGGTGATGAAAAAACGCGCAAACCATTTGCCGATATTTACGAAACTCTTTTGGAACGCTATGATGTAGAGCCACAATATGCCGTTTTTATTGATGATAGTATGGCGAATGTGAAAGGTGCAGAAGCAGTGGGTTTAAATGGCATTCATTTTCTCTCGCCCGAACAGTTGAGGGCTTCGTTGATTGGATTGGGGATAAAAGGGTTAGAAATTAATGATAAATGATGAATGATGAATATAACTCATTGATAATCAATACTTTAGAGAAAATACTGAGGAGTAAAAATTCATCATTCATCATTTAAAATTAATTACCAAACTGTTGAATCCAGCAATTAGGCATAGTGCCAATAGTACCCATTTTATGGCAAGCGATGTATTTCCAATCGGATTGAAGCATTGTTTTGCGGTGTCCACGTCCTTCGATACCATCATCTACCAAAAGCAAAATAACGGCTCTGCGAATATCGCTCGGACCACCTACCAGGTTTTCATTACCATCTTTCAAATCTTTACATTCCCTAATCGCTCTATCCCAGGGCCATGAACCGTCGCTGCCTTGATGGTCAGTGTCTCCTTTTTTCCTTTGGTCGTCGCCATGTTTTTTGGCGGCAGTATAAAGGCAAGGGAGCGTTTGCAAAACAGGTAGGCTGGGCATACGTTTCAATTCCTCTATCAATTCTTTTGATGTTGCTATCGAGTTGCCCATATTGCCGTTTTTCTTTAAATAATCAATGTATTGCTCGATGTATGGAATATAGCTCGCTGGATTGCTGCGCACGAGGTTGATTTCATTCACCATCGTCATTTCTTCGGAAGACATAGCAGTGTTATTAGCAACCATTGGTGCATTAGACGGTGCGTTGGATGGTGTATTATTGGCACTCGTTTTATTAGTAGACGCATCATCAAAGGGCGGATTGTTAAAAGTGGCTTTCTCCATAGGCGGATTATTAGCAGGCGCATTATTAACAGGTGTCGACTCACTTGCCTTTGGTTTAATAAGCGGTATACTGCTATTGTACTGAGGGGGTATGTCATTGCTCGGGTAATAAGTGGTCGAGCTTTTTGTGGTAGCTATTTGTCTTCTGTCTTCAATATTGAGCCTTTGACCTGGTAGCAAAGCCACATTTCTCTCCAAGCCGTTCATTACCATCACCTCTTCTCCCGTCAAGCCATATAAAGCGCCGATTGACTGAGAGGTCTCTCTGAGAGCTATATTATTTTGAGAAACGATGTGAATTACCCGCGCATAGTTAGGATTCCAATTATAATTGACCTGTTTTGGAGAATTATAATCCACTGATTCAATGGTTTTAGTTCTAATTTCAGGCGTATTGGAATATGATTGCGGTACAGTATTGCGGATTTGATTGGTTTTAGTATTAGAATATGACTGAGGTACTTCGCTGCGGATTTCATTAGCAGCAGTGTTAGGCTGAACTTTAGCGTCGCATTGACAATCGCTGACTATTAGTTCTTGATTGACATAAATGGGTTGCGTGTTAGCCATATTATTCATCGCTAATAACCGAGCGACTGTATAGCCGTATTTATCAGCTATAGAAGCCAAACTTTCACCATCTCTAACTGTATGCGTTTTATTACCAGTTTTTATATAAATCGGTGCCGTTGTTTTTGTTATTTTGCTTGATTTGCTGCCGACATAGCTATTATAACTGGTAGGAATATCTGTTTTTTTACTACTTGGGTCATTGACTGCTAATGTTGTGCATTTTAGCAAGATGGCATTTTCAGCGATATTATTCCATTGACGGAGGTTGGCGATGGTTACTTTATATTTTTTAGAAATGCCATAAAGCGTTTCACCAGGTTGCACAACATGAGTGCCCGTTGTAATAGAAGGCGGGCAAGAGGCATCAGAAAATTGGCTAAAAAGGGCTGTACTTACTGAAAAAGTGAGTGCAATAAATAGTAATTGTTTCATAGATAAATGCTTTTTGTTTAAATTAATAAATAAATAGATTTTAATGTAAAAGTAAGGGATTTAAAGGATTATGTCAAAATATCTGAACTCTCCACCCTTTTTTTCGTACTTATTCAATAGAATTTAAGCTAAAACAATACGATTTATGAAAAGGTAAAATATTAGCTTGACTTTGTTAAATTAGGATAAAATTAAATATTGCTAATTTATGATGAATTTATTTTATATTTAGATTGAGTTGCTTTAGCCCTTTTAAATAAAGT
>JAYUUR010000161.1:0-5389 GCA_043754475.1 Saprospiraceae bacterium
CCCTCGTAGGGTTGTTTAAAGAAAGCCCACATTGAATTCACATTTCACGCAACTCAGAGCAAAAGTTCTGAAATAATTAAAATACCAGAAATAATGATCAGAAACAATTTAAAATGGATAATGCTCGCCATGTTGAGCATATTCGCATTGTCTTCTATAATACCGATGATTTCGGATATAGGAGTCGGTTGTAAATCCGACCCAAGGGGAACAACTGTAGTTGAAACAAAGCCCTTGCCTGATATTGCTGTTCCGCAATTTAATTCGGATTCTGCCTACGTTTTTACTGAAAAAATCGTGTCTTTTGGTCCGCGAGTGGTAGGTACTGAGGGGGCATTGAAAGTGAAAAAATATGTCGTCGGCTTGTTTCAAAAATATGGTGCTGAAGTGATTGAGCAACAATTTACGGCTAAAACTTATGATGGTAAATCGCACAAGGCGACGAATATTATAGCCAGTTATAATGTGACAGCGAAGAACCGCGTACTCTTGTCAGCGCATTGGGATACTCGCCCTTTCGCAGATAAAGACACAGCGGCAGCATTTAAAGACAAACCGATCTTAGGGGCTGACGATAGTGGTTCGTCGATGGGCATGTTGCTTGAAATGGCTCGGCAATTGCAAAGCACCCCCCTCAGTAATTTGGGCGTTGACATCGTGCTTTTTGATGCGGAGGATTATGGCAATCCGGCTACACCTAAGACAGAGCAAGAGGAAGCAATACAAAATTTTACATGGTGTTTGGGCTCCCAATATTGGTCAAAAAACTTTCATACGCCTAATTATATGGCAAAATATGGTATCAATCTCGATATGGCAGGTGCTAAAGGTGCTCGCTTCACGAAAGAATTAGTGTCAATGAAATTTGCTGCGCCGGTGGTTGAAAAAGTATGGCGCGTGGCGCGTGAAAAATACGGTTATGTCAACCTTTTTGTAGATACACCGTCGAAAGGACCGATGATTGATGACCATCTTTTTATCAACGATTTGGCTAAAATCCCTACGATTGACATCATTAATCACCCTTCGGACACCTATTTTGCTAAATATTGGCATACGCACAATGACGATATGAGTGTCATTGATAAAGAAACGCTGAGGGCTGTGGGTCAAACGGTTTTAACTGTTTTGCATTTTGAAAATACAGGCGCGTTCTAATAAAAATGACTTCTCAGTCGTTCTATCGTCCAAAAAATTCTGTACTTTTCGGACGATTTTTTTTATAAAATTTTAAACAATTTCAATCCAATTTTAAAATCATGAAAAAAGTATTTTTATTAATCATTTTTATTTTAATCGGTTTAGCCATTCAAGCTCAAACGCTCATTGGCACTTGGAGAAGCGTGGATGATGCCACCAATAAAGACAAATCGCACGTGCAACTCTATGAGGAAAATGGCAAAACGTATGGGAAAATTGTTAAATTTTTAGACCCTAAAACCGACCCCAACAGAGTATGTGGAAAATGTACCGATTGGCGTAAAGATCAAAAAGTTATGCAGATGATGATTGTTAGAGATATGAAACTCAGCGGCACTACTTGGAAAGGGGGCAAAATCCTCGATCCTGAAAACGGCAAAGAATACACTTGTACGATGTGGTTCGAAAACGGCAAACCCAACGAATTGCGTTTGAGAGGCTGGGTTGGTCCATTTTATAGGACTCAAACATGGTTTAGAGTTTTATAAATCTCCAAAAACGGAATTATTATTTGTATTTCGTAGAAAATTTAGTTAAAAATTTTTTAGAGATACAATAAAAGAAGGTGAAAAAAGTTTTTATAGCATGTTTGAAAATTGTTTATTTTTTCACTTAATCCTAATAATTGCGCATGGAGGAACTCTCTACACAACAACACAACCTAATCAAATTTCTTTACAATGAAACTTCGATGAGCGAGGATTTGGCTCTACAATGTGAGATGTCTTTCGACAATTTCCTTTTTGATGAGTACGAATTGCTTAGAACTGCTAAACAAGCACTTCCAAAAGCATTATTCAATCCCTCAGACGCGGTGTTAGACAATATCCTCAGATACAGCCGTGCGGCGGCTCCAGAGCATCATTGTTAAACAAAAAACAATCATTTGACTAAAGAAAATCAAGACTTAAAAAACTAATCGCTTATAAAAAAAGGCTGTCCGGAAAGTGAAAACTTTTCAGTCAGCCTTTTTTTATTTTGGCTACCGATATTTTGCGCCTCTGGCGCATTATGCTACCGATATTTTGCGCCTCCGGCGCATTATGCTAAAACTTGATTAATTTTGTCACTCATTACTGCTTGAATCTTTATGGTTTGAAAAATATTATAAAACAATGGAAATCAATCAATTACTGCGCCCCCACGCCGAAGAAATTTATAAAAAAGAACTCGACTTTTTAAGCGAAAATGACGAGAAGCCCCGTCCTCAAAACTGGAAACTGTCGCCCTGGGCAGTGGTCACGTATCTTTTAGGCGGTAAATTCAAGGGCTTTGAGATTGAACCCAAATATTATGGTAGCCGCCGATTGATGGAGGTTGCCGTGGCGACTTTAGCTACTGACCGCGCTTTGCTGCTCCTTGGCGTACCGGGTACGGCGAAAACATGGGTATCGGAGCATCTCGCTGCCGCTATTTCAGGTGATTCAACATTGCTCGTGCAAGGCACAGCAGGCATGAATGAAGAGCAAATTCGCTACGGTTGGAACTATGCGCGCTTGCTTTCCGAAGGTCCGAGTGTTGCTGCGCTTGTCGCATCGCCCGTGATGAAAGCCATGCAGGATGGTAAAATTGCTCGAATCGAAGAATTGACACGCATTCCGAGTGATGTCCAAGATGCCTTGATTACTTTATTGTCTGAAAAAATATTGCCCATTCCTGAATTGGGTATGGAGGTAGGCGGTCGCAAAGGTTTTAATATCATTGCTACTGCCAATGATAGAGATAAAGGTGTCAACGAATTATCCAGTGCTTTGCGGCGGCGTTTTAATACCGTTGTGTTGCCGGTGCCTTCTAATTTTGAAGAAGAAGTGAAAATAGTGCAAAATCGAGTAGAAAAAATAGGCAAGTCCCTTGAATTACCAGCCGAAGCTGCGCCTTTGCAAGAGATTCAACGCCTCGTGACCATTTTTAGAGAGTTGCGAAATGGTGTGACCGAAGATGGTAAAACAAAACTCAAATCACCCACAAGCACTCTCAGCACAGCCGAAGCCATTTCAGTGATTAACAGTGGTCAAGCCCTCGCAGCGCATTTTGGCAATGGCACTTTGTCTGCGCATGACCTTGCGGCAGGCATTACGGGAGCGATTGTGAAAGATTCTACACAGGATAAAATTGTTTGGTTGGAATATTTAGAAACCGTTGCAAAAGGCAGGCAGGATTGGGGTGATTTGTACAAATCATGCAAGGATTTTATTAATTAATTGATTTTCAATGAATTGTACATTCAAATATTCATCACTCATCATTTATCATTCATCATTCTAAAAATTGGCTCTCAAAATCTTTGGCATACGGCATCATGGACCCGGCTCGGCAAAAAGCCTTGTCCGCGCTCTCGGCGATTGGCAGCCCGATTGCATCCTCATTGAAGGTGCGCCGGATGCTGATGGTTTGATACACCATGTTGCCAATGAAAATTTAAAACCGCCCGTTGCGCTGCTCGTTTATAATCCCAAAGATTTGCAGCAAGCTTCCTATTTTCCTTTCGCTGAATTTTCTCCTGAATGGCAAGCGATGAAATTTGCTTTGAAAAATAATATACCCGTTTCGTTTATGGATTTGCCTTTGAGTTTGAATTTTAGTTTAGAAAATGATAAAAAAAATGCACCGCAACTCATTGATTATCATCAAAATAAGCAAATTGATGATACAGATTCAGGAGATGTCACTGCGAGCGAAGCGCGGCAGGAGGGGATAGATTTTGAAAATAATGATAAACAATTTGTGTCAAAAATTGAAAAAGACCCGTTGCATTATTTCGCAGAAATAGCGGGCTACTCGGATAGCGAACGTTGGTGGGAGGTTACATTTGAGCAAAATGAGAATCCCATTGAAATTTTTGATACCATCCTTGATATGATGTCAGCTTTGCGGCAACAAATCAATCGGGCGGAATCCGATGAAACGCTTTTGAGAGAAGCCTATATGCGTAAAATTATTCGCAAGGCTCAGAAAGATGGATTCCAAAAAATTGCGGTGGTTTGTGGGGCTTGGCATGCACCTGTTTTACATAACATCAATAATTTCAAGGAAAAAACGGATAATGACAGCATAAAAGGCATTAAAAAAGTAGCCACTGAAGTTACTTGGGTGCCTTGGAGTTACAACCGCCTTTCGATGGATAGTGGTTATAGTGCGGGTGTGGTGTCGCCGGCTTGGTACGAATTGTTGTTCAGTAAAAGGTCGAACGCGACGATTCGGTGGATGACAAAAGTAGCGCGACTTCTGCGAAAAGAAGACCTGTCGGCAAGTTCCGCCCATTCGATTGAAGCCGTTCGATTGGCTGAAACGCTCGCAATACTGAGGGGTCGTTCGATAGCAGGATTGGATGAGTTGGAGGAAGCGGCTTTGAGCATATTTTGCGATGGTTATGACAAACCGATGGTTTTGATTCGTGAAAAATTGGTCATTGGCGATGTCATCGGGCGTGTGCCGCCTGAAATCCCGCAAGTGCCACTGCAACGCGACTTGGAAGCCGCTATAAAAACGGCTCGCCTCTCCAAAGAATATGCGACTACTGAGGGGGTCACCAAAGATCTTGATTTAAGAAAAGAGACCAATCTTTTTGCCAGCCATTTGTTGCATCGCCTTGTTTTGTTGAATATTCCTTGGGGCAAACCCATGAAAGGCTCGCAATATAGGCTCGGCACGTTCAAAGAAATTTGGAAATTGCAATGGAAACCCGACTATGCCCTGCGTATTATTGATGCTGCACAATGGGGCAATACAGTGGAAAAAGCCGCAACACAATTTGTTGAAAAAAAGATAGAATCCATTAAATCATTGGCTGAATTGACCGAATTGGTTGAAAAAGCCTTGAATGCGGCTATAAAAAATGCTATTCCGAAGCTCATCAAACGTTTGCAAGAGCTGTCCGCTTTGACGGAAGATGTGTTGATTTTGATGGATGCCTTGCCACCGCTTGTTAATATTGTGAAATATGGCAACGTGCGCGGTACTGATGCTAAAGCCGTTTCGACCGTTGTGGAACAAATAATTCCACGCATTTGTATTGGCTTGCCATCCGCTTGCATAAATACCGATGATGATGCTACCGAGTTGATTTTCAATAAGTTACAAGCGGCAAATCGCAGCATTAATTTGCTCAATTTGACACCGCATACTGAGGGGTGGCTGCGAGCTTTGCAGCAAGTGGCAACGATGAAAAATGTGCATGGCGTGCTTTCGG
>JAYUUR010000162.1:0-5372 GCA_043754475.1 Saprospiraceae bacterium
CTCTTTTATACATCTTCAATATGATTCCGAGCATTTTAGCTTGTGTTTTTACGATGCATCTTTTGAAAGTGAAAAATCTTATGCCAGCATATAATAAAGTATTGATTTACATTGTTTTAGCTAAAATTGCTGTCTTTTTTTATTCTTTCTATGATATTCAATTTGGTATCAATTTTACGCATTCAGTAGCTCTCCCGATTATTGCTATCAGTTTATTGGTAGCTTATCAATCATGGCGAAAAGGCAATTTTTCAGCTAAATATTATATGCTCGGCGGTGGATTGAGGCTGATGAGTATTATTATAATTTTCTTGAAATTTTTTAACTATATCAATTGGCATATTGATAATGAGCGCATTTTATATACCGGAATTTTGCTCGAAGTCTTATTTTTAACGATTGCCATTGCTCACCGTTTTAAAGTATTGGCTGCTGAAAAAGAAGAAGTGCAGGAACACGCCATTTTCTCTTTAAGTGAAAAACAAAATATCATCAATAAACAAAATCAACTACTCGAACAGCGGGTGAATGAACGCACTGCCGAGCTACAATTAGCCCTAAAAAGAGAGAAAGAAAAGGAGGAAAAAATAATGCGAAGCAATCGGGAATTGACGGAATTTGCCTCTATTGTGTCTCATGATTTGAGAGCACCGTTACGCAATATCAATTCGTTTACTCAGATTTTGATTAAAAGGAATAAGCTCAAATTCGATGATAAAGATTTTGAATATGCTCAATTTATCCAATCAGGTGTGCGACAATCCACTCAATTGATAGAGGATTTATTGAACTATTCGAGGATGGATAAAAATATAGGTGACCCTATATCTTTGGATTTGAACGAAATTGTGTTGGATATTTTAAATAATAATAGCCATTATTTAGGTGAAAAAAATGCATCCTTTGAAATAAATACTTTGCCGCACGTGAAAGGGCATGCTTCGCTGCTGACACTCATTTGGCAAAATCTTATTCTCAATGGCTTGAAATACAATGATTCAGAGCAACCCAATATAACCATCGGCTGCGATAATATCAAAGGAAAAACGACATTTTGGGTACGCGACAATGGCATCGGCATAGCTCTTGAATATCAAGAGGAAGTTTTTAGGATGTTCCGCCGCTTGCATACCAGCGATAAATATGAAGGTACGGGCATCGGTTTGGCTTTCTGCAAAAGGGTAGTGGAGTATTATGATGGGCATATATATTTTGAATCGGCAACCGACAACGGAACGACATTCTTTTTTACGCTCCCTAAAATTCTATATACTTCTGACAACAACGCCACAACTATTGAGAAATTAAATAGCGAGCTTTTGGCAGCCGCTTAAATATAAAATTATACATTTGCCTTACGAAAACGGCTTGATACTGAGGGGGTATCAAGCCGTTTTTCAATCTACATAAAATCATATTTTGATTACATTTTAAACATTTTCAAAGACATTGGAACATCATTATACCCTTTTGGCTTTCATTGCTCTCTACATGGTTGCCACCATCTTAATCGGCTATTGGGCATCCAAATTTGTTAAAAACACTAATGATTTTGTTGTGGCAGGTCGTCGAATGCCTTTAATAGTGGTGGCATCGGGCTTATTTGCTACTTGGTTTGGCTCTGAAACGGTCATGGGCGCATCCACAGCTTTTTTGAAAGATGGTATTATGGGTATCATTGAAGACCCATTTGGCGCGGCATTGTGCTTGTTTTTCGTCGGTATTTTTATGGCTCGCCCCTTGTACAAGCTCAATCTATATACTTTTAGTGATTATTTCCTTCGGCGTTTCAATCACACCGCCGAGACGTTGTCGGCGGTGATGATGGTTCCCTCATATTTAGGTTGGATTGGTGCGCAACTTATCGCTTTGGCGACTATTTTGAACGTCATTACAGGTTTGCCGATTTGGATAGGCGTTTTGATATGTGCAGCGGTTGTGATGTTTTACACATATATAGGCGGTATGTGGGCAGTATCGATTACGGATTTTGTACAGACTATCATTATAATAATAGGTATGCTCGTTGTGATGTTCGACGTGTTGGAGAGGGCAGGGGGTTTTTCAACGATTATGGCTCAAACGGATGCTAAAACTTTTCAATATTTACCCAAAGCCCATTTTAAAGATATTATTGCCTACATAGCTGCTTGGATTACGGTGGGCTTAGGCTCTGTGCCGCAGCAGGATGTGTTTATGCGCGTCATGTCTGCAAAAAATGAAAAAACGGCAGTTCGGGGTGCCTATCTTTCAGGATTTATGTATTTAACAGTGGGCATGATTCCTATCGTCATTGCCTTATGCGGAAAATTTTTACTGCCTGAGATTGCCGCTTCGCCTGATGACAGCGTGCGCGAGCAATTGATTCCTCAAATGGTTTTACAACAAAGCAGCCTTTTTGTACAGGTCATGTTTTTTGGTGCCTTGCTTTCAGCCATTTTGAGTACAGCCAGTGGAGCAATTCTTGCTCCGGCTACCGTTATTGGAGAAAATATTATTAAAGCCCGCTATAAAAATATGACTGACGTTCAACTGCTTTTAGCAATGCGGCTATCAGTGGTGGGTGTCACCATTGCCTCCGTTTTTTTTAGTTTTTTAGGAAAAAATATATACGAATTAGTGCGGCAATCTTCTGAAATAAGCTTGGTTTCGCTCTTCGTTCCTTTAATATTTGGCTTGTACTGGAAACGCGCCAATGCCAATGGCGCAATTCATTCTATGCTATGGGGCATGGGTGTTTGGTTATTTTCAGAGGCGTATCAATATTTTTATGTGCCAAATGAAGACGACCGCTATCCCTCTATCGTATTCGGTTTGTTGGCAAGTATTTTAGGAATGGTTGTCTTTTCAATTTTCAGTAAAAATAAAGACAAATAAAAATAAAATGATGAATTATAAATTTGTAAAATACTGATAATCAATCATTTACAAAATGATAATTCCTTATATATTTTTCACTTTTCGCTCTTCGTTTTTCACTAAATTAATATCCAATTTTCCCTTTTTTACCCTTGTTCAAATCCTGCCTGAGTTGAGACATTCTGATGGCAGTCACAGCAGCTTCTACACCTTTGTTGCCATATTTTCCTCCCGCGCGGTCGAGTGCTTGTTGTTCACTATTCGGCGTCAAAACGCCGAAAATAAATGATTTGCTGGTAGCAATGGATAAATTTTGAAGCGCATTGGCGACTGACAAATTGATATATTCATCGTGTTTTGTCTCACCTTTGATGACGCAACCGATGCAAATAACGGCATCTACTGAGGGGTACTTACTGGCGAGCATTCGAGCAGCAGCTGGTAATTCAAACGTGCCTGGTACTTGCAGTACATATATATTGTCCTCCGTCGCTCCATGTTTTATCAAGGTATCGAAGCACCCTTCGTAGAGAGGGTGAGTGATATGAGCGTTCCAATCAGCTACGACAATACCGAAAGTCATATCAGCCGCTGAGGGAATATTGTTTTCATCATAAGATGAGAGATTTTTTAATGCACTTGCCATGTTTTTTTTCGCAAAGGTAAATTTGAAAAGACGTAACTCCAAGTATTCTTTATTTTTTGATGCTATACTGAGGGGGGGCTTTTTGTTATTAAGATGTTAACTTATGTAATAAATATAAAATAAGTGGTTGCTATTTAGTGACTTTTAGATTATATTTGTAATAAATTATATACACAATAATTTTACTTTAGAATTGATTTATTAACCTCTTAAAAACGTAACCCAAAATGACTCAGCTAAAGACATTCCTCACTCGCCTACGCAGCTATTTCAAAACCGGCAACATCAAAGCCCTCAAAGAAGCCTTTATTGCAGGCTCTCATTTGCTTATGCATACTTTTAAGGTTGCTATTGTACTATTACTGATTTTTAAATTTTATTCAATATTGGGCAAAACTTATACAATAAAGCCTTTCAGTGTGCCAAAAGATTTAGTTGAAAGTGGCTTTACAGGCGCAACTGTTATCAAAAAAATAATGGATGCCCATCAGAAAATATTGCACTACAATGATAGCAGCACAAGCCAATCACGCGTTTTTTTTAGAGCTACTTCTAAAAAGACACTTCTCATTGATGCTCAAATAGAAGAAGGGAAAGAAACTGGCATCCTAGATATTGACGGCATTTTTAAAACGGGAAAAAGGCTATTAGGCTCTGATGATAACATTATTTCAGGTGAAATAACAAAATCAAAAGATAACCTTTTGACACTGAAAATTTATATGCCGTTTAATCAAACAAGTTCTTTTACAGCAAGCCGAGAAGGGATTGAGAGTTTGTTTATACAAGCTGCCGAATATATAGCCGAACAAACCACCCCTCAGTATTTAGCCGAATATTTGATAAAAAAAAGTGTCAGAAATAATGACATATCCAGCTTGAAAAATGATGATTCATTATTAGTTAAAGCTGACAAATTACTGAGTACTTTGGAATATAATTATACCACTGATAAGAAAAAAAAACGCGAAACAAACGTTCAACTTATTGCTTGTAGAACCAGTTGGCATTTAGCAAAAGCAATGAAATATTTATTGCAGAAAAAAAACGCTAAAAAAGATAGTGAACTGGAACGTAAGAGTGAAGTAGATTATAGCGCAGCTAATGAAGCGGCATGGAATAAAGCAAATGAGTTAAAATCTTCAAATGATATTGCTTATTATGTTTTAAAACTGAGCACTTTGATGGCAGTTATAAACGTCTATAAAATTAATAGCCCAGATAAATTAACAATTTACGAAGAGCGTACTGATAGTGTAATAAAAGGTTATAAGAATAAAAATGCGATTTTATCTGCATCGCTTTTGTGGGACAGAAGTGATTATTTTGAATCCAATCAAGCTAAAGGTTTTATCAATATGAGTATTGGTTATCTATCTTATATTTGTAATTTAGATAAATATAATGCTCAAGATAAACTCACTTCTGAAGACTATTTCAATATGGCAATTGAGCAATTTCATAACACAAATTCGATTTTGCCTACTGATAATAATGAAATTGCGGCAAGAAACAGTTTAGCATATTATTTTAAAAGTAAAGCTCAATCCGTTGTAGGGCAATTTAAAAAACGTGATTCAATTGCATATTCTATCAAAGCTATGAAAGCACTTGATAAAGCACTGGAAGCCAATAAAGGTGATGGAAATATTTATGATACATATGCTGAAATTATCTATGAATTAAACGGTAAAAAACCTAATACTGATTTTTATGAAAAAATAAAATTGGCTCTAATTAACTCGAAACCTATTGACGGTATAGCTGTGAAGAATTATAGGTTAGATGCTCGATGGAAAGATCTTGTAGGCAGAGATAAAGGGGATAAGATAGATGTTAAATTTATAAGTATTCTTGATTCTTTCGA
>JAYUUR010000163.1:0-5372 GCA_043754475.1 Saprospiraceae bacterium
AATCAAGCCATGATGGATTTTGGCGCAACGCATTGTACGCCTGCCAAGCCGAATTGTAAAAATTGCTTGATGAAAACCGAATGTGTTGCATTTCAAGAAAAAAGAGTCCATGAATTGCCTATAAAATCAAAGAAAATAGAAAAAAAAGAGCGTTTTTTCAATTATTTGGTCATCAATGCAGGCGATTTTACATTTATTAAAAAGAGAGTGGACAAAGATATTTGGCAAAATTTGTATGAATTTCCTTTGATTGAAACTAATAATTTAATAGAAAATTTATCAGATGCCATTGCGAGAGATGAAACAAAGGAGGGAGATTTAAATAATTTTTTAAAAACACATTTGAAGATTTTAAAAAAATCGCCACCATACATTCAACTTTTAACGCATCGAAAAATCATTGCTCAATTTTGGGAAATTGAAATGCCTGCTGATTTTTCTTTTATAGATGGCAATTATTTAAATATTGAGAGGAAAAATTTAACTAAATTTGCCTTTCCAAAAGTCATTGATTTGTATTTAAATGCTACGGAATTAACATTGTTTTGACAATTACCTAATTTAATAATAGTATTTGTACTTAGAAAACTTATTTATCAATTTTTAAATCTAATTAACATGATTAACAAAGTCACTTTGGTAGGACATTTGGGACAAGACCCTGAAATTAAACGTTTAGAAAACGGAACGCCAGTAGGTCGTTTTTCATTAGCTACGAGCGAAAATTATAAAGATGCTAATGATGAATGGCAGTCACTAACGGAATGGCATAATATTGTCGTTTGGCGGCAACAGGCTGAAGGTGCTGAAAGAAATTTAAAAAAAGGTATGCTCGTATATGTTGAAGGTAAAATCAATTATCGGAAATATACGGATAAAAACGGTATTGAAAGAACGTCTTCTGATATTGTAGCCAATACAGTAAGGCATTTGGGTAAAAAAGAAGGTAGTCCTTATCAAAATTTACCAACGCAAGAGCCGCCCATGAAAGGCAGTCAGGGCAACTCTGAGCCAGTTTTTGAAGTAGTTGCTCCAACAAGTGAGCCACCAACGGCTTCTGATGATTTGCCTTTTTAATGAATAAATTGTCGGTTGGTGGTATAATGTGTGAAATATAAACTTTGTGGAAGTCTAACAGCTTTCACAAAGTTTTTGCATTTTTAAAGGTTATTAATATCCGAAATGCAGTGCAACACCCCTCAGTATTTTACGTTTTAGAATAAAATTTTATAAATATGTTGATTAAGAAATTTCTATTTTGTGTAGCCACTTTTTCTTTTTTAATAACGGCTTGTGAAGAGCCGACTTATACGCCCAAGCCACGCGGTTTTCCAAAAGTGACTTTACCTGAAAAGACTTATCAAAAATTTGATGAAAAATATTGTCAATTTTCTTTTGAATATCCAACCTATGCTATCATTGAGCAGGATTCACTTTTTTTTGATGAAAAAGCACCGTCCGATTGTTGGTTCAATATCAAAGTGCCCAGCTTAAATGCAGAAATTCATTGCAGTTATTATAATATTGATAAAAAAAATACCCTCGAAAAACTGAGGGATGATGCGTTTCAATTGGTCGGAAAGCACAATGTGAAAGCTGATTATATTGACGAATTGCCCATTAATAAACCCAATAAAGTCAGCGGTTTTGTTTTCAATATCGAGGGACCAGTAGCCAGTCCGTTTCAGTTTTATTTGACGGATAGCACGCGCCATTTTATGCGCGGTGCTTTGTATTTTGATGCTAAATCAAGACCTGATTCTTTGAAGCCTATCATCGAATTCATGAAAACGGATATGATGCAAATGGTGAACTCGTTCGAATGGAATAAATAATTATTTTAATTTATAATTGTTATAAAATCAATGTTTTATATAGATTTTCACTAAAATACTGAGGGGTATTAAGCATAAAAAAAGCTGATTTCTTTAAGGGAAATCAGCTTTTTTATTATAAGAATGCTAAAAAATTTTATTTAGACCACTCGATGATTGATTTCTCATTCATCCGAATATAGTCATTGTTTTTAGCTTCTTTAGACAATGCAAGGGAACGGCTTGCGCTTTCGATAGCACCTTTTTTATCGCCTAATTTTGCTTGTACCAATGATTTATGGCGAAACATCCAAAAGCGTTCGCCTTTAGCGATGGCTTTGTTGATAAACTCTAAAGCCATTTTCAAGTCTTTACCCGAATCAAAATAATATTGAGACATTGTAAAATACTCGTTTTGAGTAGGTCCATCCAATTTTTGCTTAATTTGAGCCATTACTTTGCTATCAACATCGTTTGTGAAAGGGATGCGCACGACCGTGTTTTCCCAAGCAATTTCGATGTCGGCAGAGTTATTCGTTACATTTGCAACGCCCATTGTAAATGATTCTACAGACAATGGGTTGTTAATTGGCTTTACCATGACTTTCAAAACATCATCCGCAGGTTTGTAATCGAACACACTGACTGCAGGGTTTTTATTGAAAATAATTTCCCAAGAATCTTTACCCGGTTTGGTCATCAAAACATAAGAACCTTTTGCTAAGCCTTTGCCCATGATTGTGATAGAGTCTGTCGTGGTAATTTTAGTAGCTGAGTTAGCACCTGTACGCCATAAAGCATCAAATGGCACGACATCGCCGCCGAATATTTTCCGTCCCTTCATACTTGGGCGGCTGTATTCGATTTTAATTTCAGTCATACCCACTTTTTGAGTGACCGTAGAACCCGGACTTGGTGCAGGCATATCAATTTGTGCTTGACCCATGTAGCTCAGTAATAAAAATGCAGCAATACTGAGGGGTGACAAAAAATTTTTCATAGTCTAATTGATTTAATTTTAAAATATAGATGATTTAAAAAAATGATTTACTGAAATTTTATGATTACTTAAAATAAAAAATCAGCCTGTAAAAGTATCATTTTTACAGGCTGATTTCAAACTTATTTAGTTAAAAATATTACTTTCAAGTAAAAGTTTAGAAAGGATACTGAAATTCTACTCAAAATTCAATAAACCAAAGCGGTATGTTTTATTGCGCTCGCCATATATGACCATGTCGCGTCTGCCGACTTGACGACAAATTTTAGGACGAGTGACAATGCCCTCTTCTTTATTTTGAAAAAGTGGTGCTTTTTTTACCTGACCACTTCTATCTACTTCAGCCAACACGACCACCGAATATTTATCAGGCTCATCAGTATATATTTTTTTACTCTTTGGGTCGAGGTTACGAGGGTCTTCGTTGTAGATAAAATACAATTTATCCGCCACTGTACTCATAGCGTATGAAGAATAAATACCGCCGTCATTTTTAGAAAGCTGACGTTTTGGAATGCGAGCAGCCCAATCAATCTCACCATCAGGGCGAATATTAACGACCATAATATCATTGTAATTAAAATAATAATCAGCCTGACGATTGTTATTCCGATAACCATAAGGATCGTAGTAAGATGAATAAAATGGATCGTACCAACCATAGCTATAGCCATAAGGGTTGCCCCATCGACCAAAGTTGTTATTGTTGTCACGTTGCTCAATAAAATACTGTTCAGCTATCAAAATAGCACCGCCATCGCTCCGAAGAATCAGTTTATCCAATGAATATGAAGGCAACTCTGCTTCTTTTTCTTTATCATTGCTCATGGCAGCAGCTTTAGCACGCTCCTTATTTTTTTCTGATAGATTTTGAGTCAGAAATCCTAAATCAAATTCGCGTGTGCTGACACTCGACATGTCCTTGGTTTTAGGATTAATTTTGAAAAAACAAGTGCCTTTTACACTGGTCGCATTTTTTTCGGAATAAAAACCACTGAAAACCAAATCCCCATCATCGGCGGCTCTAAAAGTTAAATCCGTAACAAATTTATCTTTTATTTGAATTTTGTACTCCTGCACATCTAAGGTGTTATCCCGCATGTAAGCAATTAAGTCATATTGATAAGTCGGCTTGCCACCGCGAGACAATCGATTAGACCCCTCAGTATAAATGACGCCGAGCAGGAAAACATTGCCATTTTTATCCACTTGATATTCATCCACGCTAAAATTATTTTTAGCGAACGGGAGTTTGGCATTTTTAGTCCATACCTCATTGAAATCACTATCATACACCGTCAGTGTAAACTCTTGTTGTTTCTTTTCGCTCGGCTGCTTCGTGAAAACCACTATTTTAGAACTATCGCGCGAAATAGCATAACTGAATACATCTTGACGCTCGCGATTGGTTTCATCCTGCTCGCCTATTTTCAAGAGGTTTTTATCTAATGTAAGGCTTTCATTTTTGATGCGTTGAGCAAAAAGATACGTTTTTTCATGCTTTTCATTATAAAAGTAGGTCATAAGCCATAGTTTACCTTGCAGCATGACGACGTCTTTTACAAAGCGTTCCTTACCTTTATATTCAAGGTCAAGTTCTTTTTCTCGAATTAGCTTCATGTTATTGTCATAATACTCAACAATAACTTTGATACTGCCTGCACCCAAAACTCCACTTTTACGCGTCCGCAAAGTATAAAATCCGCCCCCCTCAGTAGCGACAATTTTTTGGAGGTCGCTATTAGAAGGTTCTTCATATGGATTGCTCCATTTTAACCTGCCATCTTTACGGATATTAACATTATCAGTTTGAGCATTCAAAAAACTGAAACTGCATAATAAGAAGAGGATAATATTGATTCGAATAGTTTTCATAACTGAATTTTTTTTTAAGAATGAATGAGGTAAAAACAATCTTCCTATTCAACAGAATTTTATAAAAAAAGCGTTTTTTCTTTTAGTTAAATTTTTCATAAAGTTTTGACTGTGAAGGTTTTATGAAAAATATTAAAATTAAAACTTTGATTGACTGGCATAAGGATTGCAATATGTAAAAATACATATTTCATCCAATCTAAAACTACTCATGAAAAAATCTTTTATTACTTATTCCACTATAATTTTATTGTTAGCTGCGAATTCTGTTGGCGCACAACAAATGGCATCAAAAGTCAACTCAAGTGGCTCTAAATTGGCTGTTCCGGCGTCGATTGATCGCCAGTTTAAACGGGATGCAGCGCGTATGGCTTTGCGCCTCGATTCTGAAAAAGAGGATTCTCGTTATTTGCCGGTTGCTATTAGCCGTGATAATATTAATAGCCTTTACAAAGCGTTGAGCAATATTTACATCAATGACGAAACGGGTAAATCCATCGCCCGCTGTAATATCCATACTTTCCCAAACCCTTCTATCGACCACATCGTTATTATTTTCAAAAGGAATGTAGATTGGGCAGCTCCTCTAAAACAAGGCATTAGCGAAACCACTAATAAAGAATTTAATCGCCTACTTGATCAATATGACCTCGCGATTGAAAAACATGTGCAATGGAACGAAA
>JAYUUR010000164.1:0-5364 GCA_043754475.1 Saprospiraceae bacterium
AAAAAAACACAAAAAGCTCCCAAATCTGATGATTTAATTGGGAGCTTATTATTTCTCAATCATTGAGTCAACGAGTGCGAATCTACTCTTCCGTATCAGCAGCGACTTCCTTACCTTGTACTACGATTTGACCTTTGTGATAAAGGCTGCCTTCGTGCTTGTAGGCGTGGTGGCGAAGGTGAACTTCACCAGTCGTTTTGCATGTAGTGAGCGTTGGCATGGCAGCTTTATCTTGACCACGGCGGCTGCGTTTCCGCATTCTTGAATGTCTATTACGAGGATTAGGCATGACTAATATCTTTTAATTGTCTATTGAATATTATCTTGTTACTATGTATAAAATATTGAACTTGAATACTCATTGTAGGAAAAGGCGTTTTAATTTTCAAGATTAAATTGTCCTTTCAAATCATCAAATGGATTTTTTTTCGCTTCTAAAGCCTCTGATACTGAGGGGGTCGGTACAATCCGATTCAACACATCAAAATCACAAGGTTGCGGGTCATCATTTTCACAATCATATACTTTATGAAAAGGCATTGACAAACAAATAAATTCGTAAACATATTTTGCTACATTGAATTCGCTTGTATCAGGCGTTATATACGCTACTTCTCCATCATCCTCTTTTTCTTCGATTGAATATTTGATTGTCAACAATTGCGAATCGCCGAAAGGCATATCGATTGAAGCTGTACACCTATCACATTCTGTCCGAATCGTTCCGTCAAAGTCAAATACAAGTTCAATGAATGAATCGCGCTTGTCAAAAGTCAGATGAACATTGAAGTTACCTTGCTCAATTGGACTATTTTCAAAATTTTTGAAAAAATCGTTACCAATTTCAAAATCAAACTCGTGTACACCACTTTTCAAACCCTTAATCGGGAGTGAAAATTCTTTCAAATTTTTCATTTCACAGAAGGCAAATTGTAATAAATATGTACTTTTTTCAAAAGCGAGTGCAAAGTTACATTTTTACGAATAAAAAAATCAACTTTTTGAAGAAATCTTATCAATTCATTTTAAAAAATTAAAATTTCTATTAAGTTATTGTTAAAACTACACTTTACACTACCTTTAACGGATTATTTAAAAAATTCATTTCAAAATTTCAAATTTCATTTAACATGAAAAAAATTTTTACTATTTTTCTTTCATTAGGAGTTGCTTTAGCAGCCAATGCACAAACGAGTGCTATTACAGCTTGTAAAAAATCGGATGGTGCCATCAGCATCGTTTTTGATTACAGCAAAAACTGCTCTACGCTTGATGCTGCTAAAAAAGACACGCTTGGAAAACGTACTGCTATCGGTTTTCACTCAGGTGCTAACACTTGGAATAAGGTTGTCACTTGGGATGCTGCAACAGCTATAAAAGCTAATCGTGTTGCTGGTACTTCAGGCAATACAGCAAAATTCCATCTTGTGATAGCTGACCCTAAAACTTATTACGGTTTGACAGCTGACCCTACAAACATCATGTTTGTATTCAATGATGGCGCTGCTAAACCGACTGATCCTTGGACAGCTGAAGCCAAAGAAGGTAGCGCAACCGGTTGCCAAGATTTTGTTGTCACTTTTGCAAGTTTAGCGGCTTGTACGGCGGCTTCTCAAGATTTGCGTTCAGATGTAACGGTTACAACTGCGCCGAATCCATTCAAAGAATTCACTTATTTGACTTTCAACAATGCTGAAGGCAAGGTTTATTCTTTGAATATCACGAATGTAACGGGTCAAGTGGTGCGTTCATACAGCAATATTACTTCGAGTGCTGTTGAAATCAAGCGTGAGAGCCTTGCATCAGGTGTTTATTTCGCCGTGTTGCGGAGTGCTGACGGTCGTTTTTTAACTGAAAAATTGATTGTTGAATAATTTTAACAAAACTTTAAAATTTAAAACCCGGGGAGAGTTATTTAATAACTCTCTTCGGGTTTTCTGTTAAAAAGCCAGCCCATGAGTTATTCTTTTTGCGCTTACCCAAGGCATTACTCGTCAAATAAAAATGGCAGACAGCTAAAGCTAAAGCATCCGAAGCATCATAATAACTCGGCTCGATGGGTCTTCCGAGTATATGCCCGAGCATAGCAGCCACTTGTTCTTTAGCAGCGTTGCCATTTCCGGCTACCGACTTTTTCACTTCTTTAGGTAAGTATTCCTCAACGGCGATATTATTATTGATAGCTGCAGCAATTGCGACGCCTTGAGCACGACCTAATTTGAGCATAGATTGCACGTTTTTAGCGAAAAAGGGCTGTTCAATAGCCATTTGGTTGGGTTTGAAATGCTTGATTGCCCAATCTAATTTTTCAAAAATGCGTTTCAATTTCTCTTGTTGTTCGTCTAAATGCGAGAGGGCGAGTGTGCTCATAGCAATCAGAGAGAGTGATTTGCCATCTACTTCTAAAATGGCATAACCCAAAAAATTAGTTCCGGGGTCAACGCCTAAAATGCGGTATTTTTTATCTTCGGACATACATTTTAAATATATTTCAAGGCAAATTTAAACCATTTTTTGTTTTTAAAACAAATTTTATTAAAATAATTGTTTTATAAATAAAAAAATTTATATTTCAAATTGAAATAAAAACGGATATTTACAATTCTAAAAATCATTTTATTGGGATATTATCATAAAATACGCCTTTTTTTAAGGCAACAGCCTGCCTATATCAGTTGGTTTATCAAAGCCATCGTCTTTGTTCTCTTTGGCTTATTGCTCTGGTACGATATTTTTAAAAGAGAGAATTTTGAAGATATAAAGAACCTTTTCTTCGCCGAACTGAGGGGTCAGCATATTGCATGGTTCGTTTTGACCATGCTTCTAATGCCTTTAAATTGGGCTGCCGAAACTAAAAAATGGTTGCCTCTCATTCGCCACACCGAGTCTATTTCTTTTTGGAAAGCCTACAAAGCCGTTCTCACGGGCGTAACCACCTCACTTTTTATGCCCAATCGAGTAGGTGATTTTGGCGGTCGGTTGCTGTTTTTAAAGCCTAAAAATGCTTTGAAAGGCATTTTTTCAACATTTGTAGGCAGTTGGGCGCAGCAAACGGTATTAATAACCTTCGGATTTATGGGATTCGCATACTTTTTGGTAGAGTTATGGCAGGTAGATAAGTATGTGTTGCAAGGCATTATTTTCATGGGGTCGGTATTAATCTGCTTGCTGTTTGTTATGTTTTTGAACTTGGAACTCGTGGTGCCGATATTTAAAAAAATCCGTTTCCTTTATCGTTTTCCACGTCTCATAAAAAGCATCAATGTGATGCGGCAATACAATCGGCGCGAGTTAGCCAAAACGCTTTTATGGGCTTTCGGACGTTATGTAATATATAGTGTGCAGTATTATTTTATGTTGCGTTTTTTTGGCATTAATGTGCCGATACTGAGGGGGGCATCTTGTATTGCTACTATTTATTTGCTTCAAACAAGTATCCCGTTGCCTCCAGTAATGGGGCTTTTGGCAAGAGGAGAAATAGCGTTGCAAGTGTGGGGAATGTTTAGTGCGAACAAAATTAGCATCCTCGCCGCCACCTTTACTTTATGGATAATAAACCTTATTATCCCGGCGTTTATTGGTTTAATATTTATACTTCAATCAAATATATCAAAATCACTTGGCTATGAAAAATCCTCTTAGAAACGGTTTATTATTTGCCCCATTTTTAACAGCTATTATGGCTTTTAGCCCCTATGAAACGGCTCAAATTCCTCAAAATAGTGCAGTTGATTCTTCTCAAAACATTGAGACAAAGGCGTCTATGTTGAAATCCTCCAAAGAAGAAGAAGCTTGCCGACCTATTGAAAATTCTACTTTTCAATCAGGTGAAGAGTTGGTTTATAAAATATACTACAATCTAAATTTTGTTTGGATTCCGGCAGGTGAAGTGACTTTTAAAATCACGGACGAAGGCGCTCAATATCATCTTGCTGCTACTGGAAGGACTTACGGCAGCTACGAATGGTTCTATAAAGTGCGCGACAATTATGATACGTATGTTGAAAAAACAACCATGCTCCCTACTCTATCCATCAGAGATGTAAGCGAAGGCAGTTATCGTTTATACGACAAAGTTAGCTACGACCAAAAGAGTAAAAAAGCATCTTATGAGCGCGGGAGAGATAAAAATAATATTGATAAACGCGGACTCATCAATCTGAATGATTGCATGCACGATGTGCTTTCTGTTGTTTATTATAGCAGAACATTGGATTATTCAAATGCCTGGGTTGGGCAAGAGTTTCCTATAAAATTGATGTTGGATGAAGAGGTTGTACCTTTAAAATATAAATTTTTAGGCAAAGAAGATAAAAAAATAAAAGACCAAGGCAAATGGTCAACTATCAAAATATCACCGCAAGTGGTGAGTGGTAATGTTTTTAAAGAAGGTACCGAAATGAAAATATGGGCAAGCAATGATGCCAATAAAATACCATTGATGATAGAATCACCCGTTTCGGTGGGTTCGGTCAAAATCGTATTGAAAGAGTGGAAAGGCTTGAAATATGATGTGACGGCTAAAAAAAAATAAGTAAGGTTGGTTTTATATCTCTAAAAATTTGTTGAGCAAATTATAAGTTTATGATTGATTTGTTAAATCAAAAACCTATTTTTGCAGCCGTTTGAAAATAAGCTATATCAGTGAAGAGTAAAAGCAAAAGGCTTTTATCTATAAATCGAACAGGCGTTCAGAATTATTATTGGAGACTTGTCCGAGTGGTTTAAGGAGCGCGCCTGGAAAGTGCGTAAACTTCAAAAGGGTTTCAAGAGTTCGAATCTCTTAGTCTCCGCAAAAATGTATAAACGTTTGATAATCAAAGTATTATCAAACGTTTTTTTGTATTAATTTTAAGCCTTTTGACAATTAAATCTACATTTGTTTCAATTATAAAATCCATATTTATGAATTCTTTAAAATTATTGATACCCCTCAGTATATTGGTGGTTTTAGCGGCTTGTGATTTTAAAACAGAAAAGGAGAAGGAAAAAGAAGCCAAGGCAACTGCTGAAAAAACGGATATTGCTAAAGGAATTCGAGAAATCAGATACGTTGACGGCGGTGCAATGGTGCCTATGCCTATGACAAGAACCATCAGCATCACTGTCAAAGATAGTTCAAACGCCATTTTGACTTATATGGAATGCATGGGCACCGACACATCCAAAGGGGACATCACGATATCAAAAGAGCGTGTTGAAATGCTGTACGACAATATGCTTAAAATGGTAGAAATTCCGGATGGCATGGAAATCAAACCCGGCAAAGTGCCTTGTGTAGGCAAAAGGGGCATAGAAGTATCCATGATTTTTAATACAGGCGATACTTCACGATTTAAAATAAATGGCGGAGCACTTTGCGAT
>JAYUUR010000165.1:0-5351 GCA_043754475.1 Saprospiraceae bacterium
ATACGGATAGCCGAGGCAATGTTCCTTACAATCTGCATCTATCTCAAAGAAGGGCAAACAGTGTCATCGACTACCTCGTGTCAAAAGGGATAAAAAGAAGGCGGCTCAACGCTGTTGGATACGGCAAGCAGCAACTCAGCAATGAATGTGGCGATGGTGTCCCATGCCCGCCTGAAAAGCATCAAGAAAATAGAAGAACAGAAATAAGAGTTCTCAAAAGTGGCGGTTCGGAAGGTAAAATAATACCTCAAAGCCATAGAAAATAGAACCCATTTAAGAATAATTTATCCAATTAATCCGATAAATAAACACAGTATTATTTTCAACCTCTACCCTATCCCCTCAGTAAAATCATAATCCTTTATTCCATCTTGGAGTAAAGGATTTTTTTTTTGCGTTTACCACATCATAGGAATAATTTTTCAAATCTAAAATGCGGCTATTAAACCCTTATACTGCCTTTTTCTACCGATATGATGCACCTCCGGCGCATTTTGCACAACATCAGTTATTAAAAATCGGTAAATTTACTAAAATTTAAAATTACGTATTTTTTACACATTTTTTACGTTTTTTTACACAAAAAATGTAACTAAAAAGTACATTTTTTGCACAAATGCTTTTATGGTTTCAAAAATCTTTTTTACATTTGCCCTAAATCAAAATCTAAAATGAAAATTGCAGTCACAAATTTAAAGGGTGGGGTAGGCAAAACGACCATTGCCATCAATCTCGCAGTAGCTTTGACTCAGCGCGGGAAAAGCGTTTGTATCATCGACACCGATAAAAACCAAAATTCAGCCGTAGAATGGTCTATGTGTCGAGGCGAGGAGCGCGCTATTATTCAAGTTTTTTCCATCGAACCGGAGCAAATCAACGTCAAAACGCTGAACGATTTAGAACAGAAGTTCGATATTTTGATTTGGACGGCACCCCTCAGTTATCAGAGTTGGCGAGCCGAACGATTGTGGTCAGCGACGTTATCCTGATTCCCATTTCAGCCAGTTTATTTGACTTTAGAGCCTTCGAGAAGTTTTTAGCATCTTGGAGGAAACAGACAGCAATCGCGTCGCATTGGGCTTAGAAAGTGTCAAATCCTTCATCATTTTGAATAAGATAACCGACAGGGCGAATATTTCCAACGAAATCGTGCGTGGTTTGGAAAAATATGATGTGCCTATTTTGCACACACGCTTGGGCAATCGGACAGCTTATGCCGAAACTGCTTTGGATGGCATCGGCGTTACTGAGGGGCGGGATAAAAAAGCCAGCGATGAATTCAACAAATTGATGGATGAAATTGAAAAAACAATATTGAATCCTAACTAAGAAATAATCTCAACATGAAAGACCGTTTCACACCTAAAAAGACCATAGAAGCCAAAGATCCGGCTGACATCATAGCTGAAAAGCAGCACAACAAAGCCACCATTACAGTGGTTGACGTAATTCCCGAAAGCGAAAATAGCGATGAAAAACACCGCGTGAGCTTGAATTTGCCTAAGGACAAATACGAAATAGTCCGCAAAAAAGCCAGAGCCAGAGGCTTAACTTTGACCGCGTATCTCATTACTTTAATCAACTCGGATATTGAAAATGAGTAAATATGTTACAAAAAATACGCAATAAATACACATTTTTTGCGTAAAATAAATACAATTGGTGCAATTACGAAATAATACAGGAAAATGGAAAGCTCAAACCTCATACCCTTCGGTGGAAAGGAAATCCGCAAAATATGGCACAATGAAGAATGGTACTTTTCTGTCGTAGATATTATTGATATTTTGACGGACAGCCCCATCCCGCGCAACTATTGGTCAGACCTAAAAAGACGTGAACCCCAACTGCACGAAATTTGCGTGCAGTTGAAATTGATTGCGTCAGATGGTCGTCAACGCTCAACAGATTGTGCGAGTACTAAAGGAATATTGAGAATTGTTATGTCTATTCCGTCCCCAAAGGCAGAGCCATTAAAACTTTGGTTAGCTGAACAAGGCGAAAGAACCATTGAAGAAACCGAAAATCCCGAGCTTTTAACCCAAAGGCAAATAGAACTTTATAAAGCTAAAGGTTATCCCGATGAATGGATAAAAGAAAGGATTAACTCCATCGACACCAGGAATAAACTCACCGAAGAATGGCAAAAAAGAGGCATTAAAGAAGGTAAAGAGTATTCAATTCTGACGGCTGTCATCGCTAAAGGCACATTTGATTTGACACCCACTGAGCATAAAGAAGTGAAAGGTTTAACTAAACCCAATCAGAATTTGCGAGACCACATGACTGATTTAGAGCTCATTTTCATGTCGTTGGGTGAAGTATTGACAAGGCGCACCGCCGTGGAGGATGATGCGCAAGGTTTTGATGAAAACAAAGTGGCAGCCGTGAAAGGTGGCTATATAGCCGGAGAAGCGAGAAAAAGGGTAGAGGAATTAGAAAGCAAAAAAGTCGTGTCACCTGATAATTTCTTAAAAGAAGATAAAGGGGGTGATAAGAAAGATTTACCGCCTACACAATAGCTAATTCAATTAAATACACAAAAAATGTGCATTATTTACGCAATTAATGCACATTTTTTGTATAAAAAAGGAAAAATAGAGTTACTACAAATATTACGCGGCGCTGCCGCTTGTCAAATTTAAAACCAATCAACCCCGCCGACGAGGGTCGAAACAATCCAAGAGCATTTCCTATGAGTCCAGCGGACTCGCACCTTCTAATAATTATTTTCTTCTCAACAATATCCCCTCAGTAAAAATGGTCAAAAAAGAGATTAAAAATAAAATTTGCACAAAAAATACGTATTTTTTGTGCAAATTTACCACAATATTTGTGTATTTCCATCAAAAATCAAATCAACGCTTTTACCTTTGAATCAAAATCTTCCAATATATCCCCGAATTTTTCAATATTTTTCACAAATAAGGTTTCAATGACTAAACTGCGGAGCGATTTTATTTGCCTAAAATCTTCCACCTCCAAAGAGCGATTAAGGCGTTCTTCTTCCTTCAGAATCGCTTTTTTGCCGGCATCCATATATTTCAAGGCTTCAATGGCTTGGGTCGTTAGGGCGGCGTTCTCGCTTGTCAATTCTTTGATGCGCTCAAAAATGAGATTATCTTTTTCAGCTTGTAAAATAGCGATGAGTTCCGATTTTTGTTTAGAAAAGTCTTCTTTCTTTTGCTTTTTCAAAACTTCCTCTTTCAAGTCAGTGTACCCCTTTTTTATAGCTTGAATGAAAAAACCGGGAACATTCGTCTTGATTTGCCCTTCAGATTTAGCTCTAAATGTCACTCGAATGGCTTGTTCAAACTGTTCATCGGTATATTGCTTCAATAAATTCAGATAAACAGTGGGGGTAACCCCCAAACTTTCAACCACTTTACTATAAAATTGCCTAAATCGCTTATCTGCCTGCGTGAAATCTGCTGCGGTAGGAGTATTTTCATAAAGCATTTTTTCCTCATTGACAGTGGATTCGTTCAAAATAACAGTTGAATGCTCTATAAACTTTGGCGTTGTTTTGTTAAAATGAAATTTTAAAGCCACTATTTTCTTACCCTCTTTAATCTTTTCGACCTCACGGATATACAAATCGGTAAATTCGTTTATTTCATTGACCGCTGGTTCGATGACGAAAGTGTAAAAACCTGAAAAAAGCGGGTACTTATCCTCTAATTCAAACATCAATTTCAATTCATCGAAGCCCAATTGCCGATGTCCAATACTTTCATATTGCTTAAATAATTCATAAAATCGAACGGCATAAACCCCCAAATTGGTCACATTCGCCAATTCATAAGCCGTAAAACTCTTTTGCAATTGAAGCAAAAGCGGTTTCATCTCGTCCTCAATCTTTACATCAATATATTCTTGGTTTTCGATGCCTTTTTTATGCTCCTGTCCTTCTTCCAAATAGCCAATTTTGCGGATAATATGGTAAATTTCCTTGCGTTTGAAGCCATCTACCACTGTATCGACATAAAACTTCTTATCCAAAAGCTTGCGTACAGCATCCCTAATCTCAGAATACCCGCGTTTAGGGTTGAGTTTAAAAACTTTAGCAACATCTCGATACCAAATCCGATAGACTTGAAAATCATCGTCCTCGCGGCGAATCTGCGCCAGAAGCATTAGGAAAATGCGTGTTTCCCAAATATCAAAGTTGTAGCGCGACTCAATCAAGTTATTGGATTTCTTAATCAAGGCTATCCCTTTGGTCTTATTTTTAGCTGGGCTTTTCTTTTTGGTTGTTGTCATCTTTAAAAATAAACTATAAGTAAAATGTGGCTATTGGGGATAATTTGACTATTTCATTAGTCTATTGCCACAAATCTCTAACAGTAAAGCCATATTTCCAAACTTTTGCCACAATATCCTAATATTTATCCACGAATTTCTAATAGGAACCCACATATTTCTAATACATTGCCACAAATCTCTAATAGTCTGCCACAAATCTCTAATAGTTAATCCCATAACTCATTGAATATCAACGAGTTATGGGATTTTAAAACAATTAAAAAGATTTAAAAAGAATAACAACAACATTAAAAAGACATGTTGGTGATTTTTTTAAGTTATTATAACCTAAAAAACAAGCATTTTTATGTTAAAAAACATTGCGCAGCGCATTTTTTAACTATTCCTGTTATAATTGGGGATAGAGAGCCTAAAACTACTAATAGTAAAATGTGGCAAAATGGAGATAATAAGAGAGCCTACATTTAACCAAACAAAATCATAGCGTTAACTGCCTATTGAGAAATAGACTTCCATATTTGCCGTTTTATCTAAACAAGATTTTAGGTCATTAAATACGATTTACGTATTTATTACGTAAATAATTGACATAAAATGTGCAAAAATTACGTATTTATTGCGTAAAATTGATTTTAGCACAACATATATAAAAACTCATTTTCGATTAAGCATTTCGTACCCCCTCAGTAAATCAGCAATTTTGCAGAACTATTGAATATTCTGTATATTTGCAAAGAGTATAAAAATCCATTCGCCATGACAAAACCTGTTTCAATCGTTTCAGAATCAAAAACAACCTAGCTGACCTTAAATTCGTCTCTATTGAAGCGTATTATCGGGCAGAAGAAAAATCTTTAACCAAAAACGAATACCATGATGGTATCATTATTCCTATGGCTGGAGCAAAACTAAAACATAACCGATTAGCTTTAAAAGCTGCCCACTTGATTGAATCTTTTATAGAAGAACAAAATTTTGACTATATAGTAACTTGACTTTGTTAAATTAGGATAAAATTAAATATTGTCAATTTATGATGAATTTATTTTATATTTAGATTGAGTTGCTTTAGCCCTTTTAAATAA
>JAYUUR010000166.1:0-5344 GCA_043754475.1 Saprospiraceae bacterium
CTTCTGATTACCTCTAATTGCTATTCGAGAAAAGTTGATTATCTTTGTAAAAGATTCAACAATATTGAAAAAATGAATGCTTTAGAATTTTCAACAAAAATCGAGCAAGGTCTTATTCACCTTCCAGAACAATATCATGCCTATGATAATGCCTATGTGCGTATTCTTGTGCTGATAGAAACTCCTTCAACTCAAACTACTAAAAAGCAAAAACTATTAGAAGCATTCAACAAAGCTCAAAATAGTAAAGTATTTGCTTCTATAAAAAATCCCACTCTTTGGCAAAAAAAATTACGCGATGAGTGGGAGTAAAGCCCTTTTAGATAGCAACGTCATCATTTTCGCTTCAAAAGAAGAAGTAGATGTAGAACTTCTCTTATCTTCTTATGACGAATTTCATGTATCCATGATTACTTTCATGGAAGTCTATGGCTTTGAGTTTGCCAATCCTGACGAAGAAGATTTGATAAATGACATTTTTGCTAATCTTGAAATTACGGAAGTCAATATCAAGATAGCCAAACAAGCCATTATTTATCGAAAAAATAAAATCAAAAAAATTAAACTTCCGGATGCTATTATTCTGGCAACAGCCAAGTATTTAGAGGCTGAACTTATTACAGATGATTGGGACGATTTTATAAATATTGATAATTCGGTTGTCATTAAAAAGTTAGATGAATTTAGAATTTAAGTTTTTATGCTCGAAACCTCTTCTGTTTTGTACCTACTGAGATATATCCCTCAGTATTTTTGCCTTTTTTGACCATTTTTCCTTCCATTTTGTATCATCCGAAATCTCTTTCATCATACATCTATCGAGATATACCTCTCAGTATTTTTTCTTTTTCGACATAACAAATCGTATATCAGATATTAGCCAATATTTGCCACAAATATCCCGTGCTACCCTCAAACGTGACCTGAGTATTTTAGTAGAAAGAAGGCTGATTACGCAGGTAGGTAATGGTAGAGGTGTGCGTTATTTTGCGGTTTATCAAGCAAGTTGAAAGTATGATGTAAGCTTGTCGTGGGCTACTCGCGCCACTACAGGCTTGTTTGTTCGGCGTTAGGCTTCTTTTTTTTATTTTTTTTTTGTCAAAACCTCAGTTGGCATATCTAAATTTGGCTTTATACTGAGGGGTATACTATTCAGATTCCTCAAATACAGAATCAACATTTTCCTCAAATTCCTTAAAATTATATCTTGGTGCAAATGCAACTCTAAATCGAGTAAATAAATTAAAGAATTCACTCATTTGTATTTCTACATTTTTAGCTTTAAGTTCATCATCTGACTTAAATAGAATTTTTAAATCTATAATATCCCTATCTATTTTTGCGGGAAATTCTGCATCAATTCCTACAAAGCTGATTGGGTCTATTGAATTTTTTTGCAAAAATTTGTTAAATAATTCAGCATATGTTCGATGGTCAATCGCAACATAACCTTTAAATTCGTCTGCTCTTGAAGTAGTAATCATTATTTGGATGTTTTAACCGACATTCCCCACACGAAATTTAATTTTGACATTATTTTAAATATTAACTAATTTACATTTATATCTTATTGATTATCAATTGATATGTTTATAAACAAAATGAGTTAAAATGATAAAAAATTGAAAAATCAATAAATGGCAATTTTTAATTTTTTTGTGGGAAATGTCGGTTTTAAGATTAAAAATTATAAATAAAATTTGACTAAGACTTATTCCAAAACATCATTACTAAAAATGTTAAAATAATTATGATTACATAGATAGCTGTTGAAAGTCCAAAGGAATAGAAAAAAAACAAACACCCTCTTTTTGAAATGCCAATAACATCATCAAGAGATTGTTGTAAAATTTCAATTGCTTGTTTTTGCGCTTTTAATATCCATTTATCTAATGTATCATCTTGTACTTTATCAGCATCTTTTCTTGAAGATGTTTTTTGATTTTGAAACTCTTGTTTATATGCTTCTTTTTTTTCAAATATATTACTATAGATTTTATCGTATCTATATCTTGCTTCATCATCGTAAAGTATTAAGTATGCTTCTGTGATTTCTTGCATCATTTGAGTTGCATTGGGTTCTTTGCAAATATCAGGATGCCACTTTTTGGCAAGTTCTCTAAACTTACCTTTAATTTCACTTTTAGATGCAAACTTTGTTAGCCCGAGTGCGGCATAGTAATTTTTATACATTAATCTTTATCTAATTTTATGTCTTTTTTAGGTTTGTAACTCCAAACACCATATAGTATTCCTATAAAAATTATTATAGAAGACAGTAAACTTAACCCTCTAAATAAAGGAATATCAGAAGTTCCACAACCTCTAAATACACCACTAAAAAAAATCATTATTAAAATAGTTAATGAGATTTTTATGATAATTCTTATGATTTTGTTCATATTATTTTATTTGCTTTCCTACAAAATAACGAATTACCCAAATTATCAACGCAGGTAATACAGTTCCAATTATCCCCCCTGTAATTGCACCCATAGCTCCAATACCGTCATTTGGCAACGGTACGTGTGAAAGTGTAATGACAAACATAATTATTTGAATAGCTAATACAATCCAAAATAATACTGTTAAAATTTGATAAAGGCTTTTCATTTTTTTTAATTTTTAATGAGCAATATTGTTGTTTATTTTTTCTTTCTCCAAGTATAACTCTCGCAAAGATATTAAATTATATTTTATATTTTATATTTTCTTGTTTTGTTTCGATTAATCGATGAACGGGGCTTTTTTTTGCTTACGCCGAACACCTTCAATTATGCCACTTTATTAAATTAGGATAATTAATTCTCATCCATCTTTCCGGTGGGATGTATTTGGAAAAGGAGTGCCTTTTGAAAAAGCACTTCACTGCTTCAAAAGCCCCGTCAACTCCGCCTTCGTTCCTGAAAAGACATTAAAATCAGCTGGTTCACTGATGCCATTGCAACGAACTTGAGTACTGATTTGCCAAAACGACCATTGTTTTCCATCGGGCAATTTGACGCCGCGCGGGTTATTGTAATTGGCAATCCATATTTTATAATCGGGGAATTTACCGCTGATATAGCGTTTGTAGTAGTCGAGATTGGTATAAATAATGGGTTTTACGCCCGTTTCACGCTCCACGATGATGAGCCACGTAGCGATACCCCTCAGTATATCGTCTTTTGAAAGCAATTTATCGTCAGTGCTTTCATCAAATTCAATATCCA
Source organism: Saprospiraceae bacterium (assembly GCA_043754475.1). Classification (GTDB taxonomy): domain Bacteria; phylum Bacteroidota; class Bacteroidia; order Chitinophagales; family Saprospiraceae; genus JAAFJT01. Next base: position 3,213 of record JAYUUR010000166.1, read on the forward strand.
AAACAGGTGGCAAATCCCCTTTCTCAATTTTAACATTTTTAAGAAAATAATTGGCTTGTTGGGCTGGATTTTTATTGAAAAAATAGAAATGATACGCCCCCCTCAGTATAGCAGCCGATTTTGCTCCTTTCCAATTGTTATCAAATTGATAATCCAACATATCTATGCCTCGCGTAGCGCGCATGAAAACAAAATTGATGCGCACGCCATTTTCATTCATTTTTCGCACTTTATCCCAATCAATTTTACATTGATAGTGGCTCACATCTAAGCCGTGCGCCGCATAGCCAGGCGATATGGGAATATTATAGCTTCGCCATTCCCGTTTGCGAGGTTCTGCACATTCAGCTTTGTTGTAATAAAAAGCGTTGATTTTATTTTGAAAAACGTAAACAAACGGAATCATCATCAAGGCGATGAACCAAAGAAGGGCTTGTAGTTTAGAAGGTGTATGTTGGACGGTGCGTTTGGTCATTGGTCATTTCAAACTAACATCGCAATGATATTTCTATTTCCATAGACCACATCGCCGATTTTTACCTCAATTTTAGCATTTAATGGTAAATAAACATCTACGCGCGAGCCAAATTTGATGAAGCCCATATCAGCACCCTGCTTCACTTCTTGTCCTTGTTTGAGGTAGCATTTAATACGTTTTGCCAAAGCGCCTGCTACTTGACGAAACAAAACTTCTTCATGGCCATTGCTAATCACCACTGTTGTACGCTCATTTTCGGTCGAGCTTTTTGGATGCCACGCTACTAAATATTTGCCCTCGTGATATTTGCAATAACTCACTTTACCACCTATGGGATTGCGGTTGACATGCACGTTGATAGGTGACATAAATATGGATACTTGAATGCGTTTGTCTTTAAAATATTCCGCTTCATACACCTCTTCTATTACCACCACTTTGCCATCGGCTGGTGCATAAACCGCTCTGTTATCGAAATAAGAAATATCTCGATTGGGATTGCGGAAAAACTGAAGTATCAGACCATAAACTATCAATGAAATAGCAAATATGAGGACTGATATCCCCTCAGTATGGATGAAAAAATAGGCAGCTACGTTGAAAATGACTAATAAAGCTCCTAAAACGATGAGTATCACATATCCTTCTTTATGAATGCGCATAATATCTTGATTTAAATTTTAACAAATTTACTATTTTAACAATTAAACCCACCATCTGAGAATAATTATATAGAAAAATACCATTGGGATGACGAATATAAATGCGTCAAATCTATCCAAAAAACCGCCATGACCGGGCATAAATGAGCCGCTATCTTTCACGCCCGCGTTGCGTTTGAACATACTTTCTATCAAATCACCGATAGTGCCGAATACGCCGATGATAAAGCCGACCATCAGATATTCGAACCAACCCAACGCGTGGGAATCTTTTCCAATTAAAAATTTGGATAGTAAAGCTGCTGCCAAACCGCAACAAATAGCGCCACCAATAGTGCCTTCCCACGTTTTTTTAGGCGAAATTTTAGGGTACAAAAGCGTTTTGCCAATTTTTGAACCGATAATGTAAGCAAAAGTATCGTTTGCCCAAGTCATCAATAAAATAATAAATACGAGAATGGGGTTGAAACCGGGGAAGTTATAAAGGTTGTCCGCCAAACCTTGAATTTGGAAAAAAGGGAAAATAATATAAAAAAAACTGAGGAAATAAATAACAGGTTTGGATAAGGGTTTTTCAGGTTGAAAAAAAAGTTTAGCCATTAAAAAAACAACACTTATAATAGATAGGGTAGAGCAAAATCCAATGGTATATTTAAAATAATGATTGATGATGGTCAAACTAAAATAAAACAGCGTGCCAGCGGTGTAGAGGATAATTCTTTCTCTAAAACGGGCAGCCGTGCCCAAAGTCAGCAAGGTAAATTCCCACAAACAGCCTAAAGCAATAATAGTGAAAAGGATTTCAAAACTTATAACGTTCCAAAATAGCCCGACAAGCATTACTACTAAAAATATTACTGCCGTTAACGCTCTTTGTTGAAATGTTGTCATAAATAATTGATTATCAATGAGTTAAAAGAATTTATAACTCCACCATTTATGGTGGAGACGGAATAATTAGCCATAGTTAAGGCTTTAGCCACCCACCTTTC
>JAYUUR010000167.1:0-5319 GCA_043754475.1 Saprospiraceae bacterium
CGCCGGGGGTTGCCATGCGGCGACTTCTTTCAGGAGGCGGCGCTGCACCTTAAATACTCGATGGTTTGGTATCTCTACAAATATTAAGGTGCGCTGCACCTGCAAAAAAAATAGCGTTTATTTACGCATTACTACTTACAAAATACTGAGGGGTATCATTTCATTTAAAAAATAAGTAAAGTTAAAATAAGCAAAATTAAAGTAACAACAAAATAAAAATGTTTTAGATAGCAAAATGAAAAGAAATAAACTGATATATTGCCTGTTTATACTAACAGCATTGTTGTACGCTTGTAAAGTAAAAATGGCGACTACTGCTCCTATTGAAAAGACTACAGTTGCTATTAATGCTGTGGCAGAAAATAAGGAAGACAGCGTTGATTTGCCACCGCTTGCACCATTTTCTACACTGCCACTCACGCCCAAACAAAGTTTAGCCGCATTCCATGTTCCGGAAGGCTATCATATGGAACTGGTAGCAAGTGAGCCGATGATAACCGAACCCGTTGTGATCGCTTGGGATGGCAACGCAAAAATGTATGTCGCCCAAATGGAAACCTATACGCAGGATACGGACGGAACAGGCACTAAAGAAAATAAAAGCCGAGTCATGCTTTTAGAGGATACCGATAATGACGGTAAAATGGATAAAAGTTCTGTTTTTATAAAAGATTTACTTTTACCACGCATGTTGCTGTGTGTGAACCATGAACTCCTGGTTAATGAAACGGATACGTATGATATTCATAGCTACAAAGACACTAACGGCGATGGTGTTGCAGATGAAAAGAAAATAGTTTATAATGTCGGAAAAGTAGCGCCAGGCAATTTAGAGCACCAAAGAAGTGGTTTAGATTGGAATATGGATAATTATATTTATCAAACCGTTGACCCGATACGTTTTAGATATGTCAATGGGATTCTCCAACCGGATTCTCTGCACAGTGGTTCAAATGGGCAATGGGGCTTAACACATGATAATTATGGTCGTTTGTTTTTTAGTAGAGCAGGCGGCGAAAACGCGGGTTCAGGTTTTCAAATCAATCCAAAATATGGCACATTAGAATTTTCTGATGCTTACAGCGAAGAAAAATTTAGCCCCGTTTGGTCAATAATTTCAAATCCCGATGTGCAAGGAGGTAAGAATAGATTGCGTCGAGACAGCACATTAAACCATTTTACAGCTGCCAGTGGGCAATCTATATTTAGAGGCGATCGACTGCCTGCCGATTTAGTAGGCGATTATTTGATTAATGAACCCGTTGCGCGCATCATTCGGCGCGCAAAAGTCATCAATATAGAAGGTAAAACCCATTTGGAAAATGTTTACGACCGTAAAGAATTTATAGCCAGTACCGATTTTTATTTCAGACCTGTCAATACTTACACAGGTCCCGATGGATGTATTTATATTGTGGATATGAATAGAGGCATTATTCAAGAATCCAATTGGACACCAAAAGGCAGTTTCCTTCGAGGTAAAATTGATTATTATGGCATAGCTAAAATCAACCAACGCGGGCGTATTTGGCGGTTGGTACATGATGGATTTAAACCCGATGCAAAACCTAAAATGCTCGACGTACCTGCTAATACTTTGGTCAATTATTTAGATCATCCGAATGGTTGGTGGCGTGATAATGCTCAAAAACAAATCATTATTTTAGGCGATAAATCGGTAGTTCCTACATTAAAACAAATGGCAATCGGGCAGAAAAATGTTTCAGCTTTGGGTAGACTGCATGCTTTATGGACACTTGAAGGCTTGAATGAAATCAATAAAGATATAATTTATGCTACCCTGAAAGATGCCGACCCACAAATCAGAAAGGCTGCCATTTGGATTAGCGAACGCTATATAAAACAAGATGATAATGATATAATTGCCCAAGTAGGCAAACTCATAAGTGATGATAATTATGATATAAAAACGCAATTGATTTTATCATTAGGTGCCAGCAAAAATGAGCTTGCCCAGCAGATTGTTCAAAATATTTTATCTCAAAATCCGAACAATCAGATGATAAAAAGTGCAAAAGGTAGCATTGATAGAAATGAAGATGCTAAAATATATGGTGCTAAACTCGCCAGCTTTTCCGTTGCAGATAGAAAATTAATCTTAAACGGTGCTGAGATTTACAAATCCATGTGTTCGCCTTGTCATGGCGATGATGGCAAGGGGCTACCTACCAATGCCGCCCCTGCTTTGAGAGGAGCAAAACACGTTAATGCAGATAAGGATTTAATTATCAGAATTTTATTACATGGTTTGAAAGGTCCGATTGAAGGTAAAACTTACCCGAGTGAAATGGCAGCCATGAAAGATAATACCGATGAATGGCTTGCTTCGGTGTTGAGTTATGTACGCTATGAATTTGTGGGCACTTCAATAAGAGTCGGCAAAATTCGGCAATCGGCAGTCGTGCAAGCAGCTGATGTTAAAAAAATAAGAGACCAACATGCAAAAGTAAAAAAGGCTTGGACAATTGAAGATTTGGAAAAACTATCTTCTGCACCACCCGCAAATAAATAATTTACATTTTCAGTTTGTAAAAACAGCTGCGAATAATGGGTTTGCCGAAGGCATTCCTTTGGAAAAAATGCCGATAGGCATGGCATATCGGTAGCAAGCAAATAAGAAATGTGTTTAAGTGGCGTAGCCACGATATATTGACAATTAAATATGCCGTCCCTACGGGACTTACAACAGATTTTTCGCTAATTTCTACCGATATACTATGCCTAACGGCATTTTTTTCCGAAGGAATGCCCTTGGCAAACCTATTATTCGCATAACAAGTAAAAAAACAATAAGAATTATTTAAACTATCAAAAAATGGCACATTTATCTATCAATCGACGCAATTTCATTAAAGGGGCTTCGGCGACCCTTGCACTTTCAGCATTTGGAGCAAGAGCTTCAGATTTGCTTAACCCCGCCAAAACTTATCGAGTGGCTTTAATAGGCGCCGGATGGTATGGCAAAAGCGACTTGTTTAGGCTCATCCAAGTAGCTGATGTTGAGGTTGTAGCACTCTGCGATGTCGATAAAAATATGCTTGCAGCAGCTGGCGAACTTGTCAGTAAACGTCAAAAATCAAAAGCAATACCCAAACTATATGGCGATTATCGCAAGATGTTGGCAGAAAACAAATTGGATATTGTTTTAATAGGGTCACCCGACCATTGGCACGCGCTACAAGCCATTGATTCCGTGCGGGCAGGGGCACACGTATATGTACAAAAGCCTATCAGCGTAGATGTTATAGAGGGTGAAGCGATGGTTGCCGCTGCTCGAAAATACAATAAAGTCGTTCAAGTAGGCACGCAACGTAAGAGTACACCACATTTGATTGATGCAAAAAAGAACATAGTGGATGCCGGTTTATTGGGCAAAATTTCGCACGTTGAGATGTGTTGTTATTTTCACATGCGCAACAATGGCAACCCACCCGTTGAATCCGTTCCTGAATTCTTCGATTATGATATGTGGACAGGTCCGGCTCCCATGCGCCCGTATGACGGTTTACCACATAAAAGATGGTGGCGCACGTTTATGGAATATGGCAACGGTATTACAGGCGACATGTGTGTGCATATGTTCGATACAGTCCGTTGGATGCTCAAATTAGGTTGGCCCCAACGCATTATTTCTACAGGAGGTATTTTCGTTCAAAAAGAAGGAAAATCAAATATTTCCGATACTCAGACTGCTATTTTTGAATATGCAAATCTTAATTGTGTATGGCAACATCGCACTTGGGGAACGGCTGCCAATCCAGATTATCCTTGGTCATTTACAATCTATGGTGAAAAAGGCACATTGATTGCCAGCACAATGCAGTATGATTTTATCCCGGAAGGTAAAAATAATGGCGACAAAATACACAAAGACGTGGTTTATGAAAAAGAGAAATATCCTGAAGATCTTACCGAAGCGGATATAGAACTTAACGCAGCACCCGCCACAAGGCTGCACATGCTTGATTTTTTGAAAGCGATAGAAAACAATACAAGACCAGTTGCCGATATTGAAGAAGGGCATATTTCGACAGCGAGTTGCATATTGGCAAATATGTCCATGAAATTGGGCGGGCGTCCTTTGGTTTATGACCCTAAACAAAGAAAAGTGATAGGCGATAAAGAAGCCACAGCTTTGCTTCGCCGTAGATACCGCAAATCTTGGATGCATCCGGAGGTAAATAAAGTGTAATTGTTTCTTAAAATCTATTCATAATGCGAATATTAGGTTAAAAATGCCTTTAGGCATAGTATATCGGTAGAAAATTATAATAATATGCTCGAAAGTGGCGTAGCCACGATATATTGAAATTAAAATATGCCATCCCTACGGGATTTAAGATGCACTTAGAACTATTTTCTACCGATATATCAGGTCTACCGACCTTTTGATTACTTTTCAACCCATTATTACATTCATTTTGCAATAGATAACGTTCGCTTAAACTAAACTTAAATATTACTTAAGCCACAGTACCCCCTCAGTATTTTAGGCTTCACATACCTTTGTTTTTTAAAATCTAAAAAATAAATCCACCTAATTTTTACGTACCAATTTCAAACCTTAATATAAATTTTCTTCTTGTCCAACCAATACCCCACACCCCAACAAATAAGCATGAAACCCATAGCAAAAGCTAATGACCCTATTTTACCACCAATGGGTTCACAAAGGACATGATATGTCCATTTAAAATATGATTGCTCGCAGGTAACACGGGAGAATTTCAAAGAAATAGCCAATATTTCAGAAAGAAGATATATAAACAAGGCATTTTTACCAAAGACTGTGAAAAAATTCACCCCTGTTTTGATGTTTTTAAAATCAATAAAATAAATAATTGCAGCAAGGATACCTAAATCTAAACCGACTGTATAAAGAACGAAAGAGCTTGTCCACAACCTTTTATTGATTGGAAAAACCCAATTCCAAGATTCTGCAATCAATATTAAAATAAAACCCACTAAAAGCAATTTGGCTAATCCTTCATAGGTTTTACCAGATTTCATAATAAATTGACCTGCTAAATAGCCTGCTAAAACATTTACAATGGCGGGTAAAGTGCTCAACAAACCTTCAGGATCGAAGGGAATAATACCATTCACTTTGTATAAATGATTGTCGCCAAATAGAAAATGGTCTAATTTATACACTGCATTGCCTTGGATACTGAGGGGGTCGGCGGAATCACCGAAACCCATCAGAATTGCCCAGTAACCCAATAAAATAGCGATTGAAACGGCTAAAATCCTCTTAGCTTCTACAGAATAAACTATTAATGAACCTGCTAAATATGC
>JAYUUR010000168.1:0-16107 GCA_043754475.1 Saprospiraceae bacterium
GCAGAAGAAGACCCACGCCGTTTTTTGAATATGTTTCCGGATGGTGCCATCTTAGATGAAGTACAACGTGTACCTGTTCTTTTCAACTATCTTCAAGGCATAGTGGACAGCGATAAAAATCGCCGATTTGTATTATCCGGTTCGCAAAACTTTCTCTTGATGGAAAGCATCACTCAATCTTTAGCAGGTCGCGTAGGCATTTTAAACTTATTACCTTTGTCTATTTCTGAGATTGAAAAGAAATATCCTAAGCCCTCGCTCGAAGAATTTGCATGGCAAGGTGGCTATCCAAGTATTTTTGGAGATAGACCCGTGCCACCTGAATTTTTCTTTGATAGCTACATCCAAACATATCTTGAGCGTGATGTGCGATTGCTAAAAAATGTGGGCGATATTTCTCAATTTGGTAAATTTATGCGGCTATGTGCCGGTAGAATCGGACAACCCTTGAACTTAACAACTTTAGCAACGGATACGGGCGTTTCTCCCAATACCATAAAAGCGTGGATTTCTGTGTTAGAAGCCTCCTACTTGATTTTTAAACTGCCTCCCTATTTTGAAAATTTTAATAAACGCCTTATCAAAACACCTAAAATCTATTTTTTTGACACGGGTTTGTTGTGTAATTTGTTGGGGATTGTTAGTGCAAAACAATTGGAAACGCATCACTATTTTGGCAATATCGTTGAAAACGCTATCATAGTCGAATTGTATAAAAAGCGGACAAACGCAGGGAAACGCCCTAAGTTTTGGTATTGGCAGGACCAAAAAAATAATGAAATTGATTTGATAGTTGAAGAAAACGGGCAACTGACATCTATTGAAATCAAATCCAGTCAGACTTACAATTCTCGCCTTACTAAAGGACTAAAACTTTGGCAAAAACTAACGGACTCTCCCTTTGAACGACAGTTTTTAGTGTATGCAGGTGAGCAAGAAGGGGATTTGGAATGGGGAAAATTGTTAAATTGGTATAAAGCTTTGGAGGTTTTGTAAAATTACTAACAATTTTATATACCCATCGTTATTCGTTTAACTGTATCATATCATCTCTTTTCCTTTTCCACCCTAATATGATAATGCCGTTCCAATACCTCAAGGGCTTTCAACACGCGTTTAGCCTTCACATCAGCACTTTTAGGCTCTGTTAAAAATTGAGCCATCCAGCGTTTGCCCGAAGGATTTGTTACTTCAAATTGCGCTTTGGCGATGGGGTTTTCCTCTAATTCCATGAGGAAATAATCGGGCAACTCGACTTCTTTATAGGCTGTATGCTCTTGTTCTTCTATTTCGATATAGACTTCATCGCCCGTTTTTTTACGAATAGCTTTTAAGATTTTAGCATTGAGCATAAAATAATGCCGCCCATCGCCTAAGGGTAAGAGGGTGCGCTCGATGGGCTGCCCGTCAATCGTGCCGCGCACATCTACCCGATTTTTAACGCCAAATACGGTTTCAATATCGAACGGCACAACCGCTATGACGATGGGCGAAGTAGCACCGTTGATGCTTTGGAGGGTGGTGTGGAAACGTTGCATTTTAGGAGTCTGTAATTTTCTTTATTTCCTTATCAAAATCAGATTCAAATATTTGGTCTTGAACGATTCTAAATTTAGTCGCTTGAATACTGTTTACTCGGTAACCAACGGCAATAACAGCATCGAGGTTATAAAACTGCGTATTGTAATTTTTACCGTCTGCAGCAGTTGCTCGAATTTTTCGAGTAACTGAAATTTCATCTAATTCATTGCTTTTAAATATCTCTTTTAAATGATAAGTTATAGTATGGGATTCTACATTAAACAGTTCCGCCATTCGCTTTTGGCTCAACCAAAACGTTTCATCTTCATACAAAACTTCGACTTTTACAGAGCCGTTTGCCGTACTGTAAAGGAGAATATCATTGAATTGTGGGTTGTTTTCCATTAAAATGGTATATTTTATGATTTTTTATGAAAATACTGAGGGGGTCAAATGGGTTTCAACTTAGGTTTAATTGCTTCAAAAAATGCTTTGTAATTATTCTTATTTTCTGGATTAGTTATTCTTGAAAAACCACAATTTTCAAAGCATATTCTTAAATAATTGCCAAATGTGGTTTCGTGTTCTTCAAATAAAAAGAGGCTATCAATACTTGGTTGTTTAGTAATTTCAATTGAATAAGCCATACCACCACTTACATTGTCTTTATGATAAAGGTCTGCAGCAAGTTCTAAATAAACAGGTTCACCCTTAGCTACATTTTCATTCATCATTTCCTGCCAATCGTTGTCTTTCATTTCTTCAATTAAATCATCAAGGCTTCCTATTTGAATGGGGTCTGAATAATGCCACATGAATGCTTTATTATTTTCATAGTCCCAACCAAAATTACAGCTTCCTACAATTTGGTAAAACTTTTCGAGGGTTATAGGAACGTAGCCAAAAGGCTTTACCATTTTATCTAACTTATCAAGCAATTTATCTGCATTTTTTAAAGGTTTGGTGAGCGGTTTTAAAGAATTGCAGCTTTTATCATTGTTGAAATTATAGCCAATTTTAAGCAGTTCTTCATAAATCACTTCAAGATTATAACGAACTCTATTGAATGTTTCATTTAATACTTGTTCTACTTCTGAATAAATTTCAGGCTTGAAAGCATCTTCTCCCATCATTTCAATATCTTTCCATACTGAAACTGTTTCACCATTATTATATCTTTCTATAAGATTCATTTGCTTTATTGATTTTTTATGAAAATACTGAGGGGGCTATCAATTAACTTTCACCGCCACCCTTCCAAAATTCAAAAAATAAGGCGCATAATAAGCCGGAATATTACTCATGGGCAACACCTCCTCGCGTATGTGAATGCCCAATTTTTCAATCATAAATGCTCGGCGTGCCTCAATTCTTTTCCATGATTCGGGAAAACGGTTAGCCCACTCGGCTCGCAATTTTGCATCGGCGAGGACGATGCCATCTTCCATATTCGCACAGACAAAACCTTTTTTTGAAATAGGTATAATGTCCATTTGCAAAGCCATATTGGAATATAATTCTACATCAGAATCCATTGTAAAAGGTGAATTGACCCATTCATCGAGGTGGATGGTATGCCCGGTATTGACGGCGAAGTCAAAAAGCGTTTTATCTCTTGCGGCTTCCACTGCTCTACAAACGGCGGCGGCTTTTACGCCAATGCCTATGTTTTCATACCAAGTGACAACGGTTTCAAAATAATTGCGCCAAAAGGGTTCAAATATATCGCGTGTTTCTTCGGGCAGTTGCCCTTCATTTTCAGCAATAAAACCTGCTCGACACGTCAATGAACCCTGAATACCCAAAGCAGACGTGAAGGCATCACCCAATTGCACCTTTCGGGCAGACGGGCTGCTCAAGCCAATTGTTGCTTTTTCTCCCGTCGAAACCATCGGATGACAACTCAATGGCAAGCCATCGCTTTGATAAAAAGTGGCTAATTCGTACTCCCGCATACCAACTGCTACATTTTTAACCACGTTTTTAATGCTTTCAGATGAGCGACAAGATGCCCACTCCATGCGGACTAATTCTTCCAAGCAATTATGATGGCGCAAGCCTGTTTTATTGTCCATAAAAATGGCGTTGGCATTGTCTAAAATGCCTATTTTGCCTACTATTTTCTTTAAAATATCAGCTAAATAAGCAGGTATTTCTAAAACAGATTCATTTTTTAAATCCATCGTTTTATAGTAAGCACAACCGATTTTACTCCCTTTTTGAATGCCAAATTCAGAGAGAATCGCCTTCAAATCCCTTGAAATAGACCTGTCTTGCCCCATCAAACTAAAGGGTTGATACAATTCATACTCCATCGGAATGGGTACAATGCCCGTGTAGCCCATGCACTCATTGCCCAAGAGCATTTTGCGATTGCCGTGCGTATCGAGTAGTAAAAGTGCCTCCTCAAAACGGGGGTCAAGATTGGTTAAATATTGCAAATTGGCGCAGTGTTCCCTATCGGCAAAGACCAATAATACGTCATAGCCCAACGTCTTCATTTGAGCAATGGTAGCGACAAAACGCGCCTCAAATACTGAGGGGGGTATGTCGGGCATTTCAGCGCATTTGCCGAATTCGGGGAGTTCGATTTGTTGGAGGGAGATGTTGGATTTTGTCATTTGTCAGATTATATAGTGAATATATAAAGCAGGAAGCACAGGCAGATTTGTAGAATCTACTATGAAAACATCAGTACATAAATTGTTCAAAGAGGCTTTTAAACGTTTCATCATCAGGCCTTTATAAATAGTCAGTTTTTGAGCATCTATTTTGGGCAAGTAATCGGCATCCGTTTCAAGACAAAATATAGTGAAAATTTTTGTATTGGACTCCATCAATAGTTGTTGAAACTGTGTCCACAACGCGGGATTCTCCACAACGTAACGGGCGCTTAATGCCATAAATAATAGTGAATCTTTGACTGATTCAACAACTTCTTTAATGACAGGTTGATTTTTGGGGTCATGCTTGGATTGGTCATCTGGTTGTAGTTTTTTAATCAAACTATCGGAAGCGGCTTGTGGTCGGTTTCGGAAATTTTTGACTTCTATCAAAAACAATTTATCATTATCCAACAAGCCTATAAAATCTATTTTGGAATCAGAGAATTTTTGAACATCTGGCAATGTATCATAAGCTTCAACAAGCGACCACCGTGTTGTATCAAATTCAAAATGTAATTTGCCATCTTCAGATGTCAAGGTCTTAATCATAATCTGTTTTTATTGAGAAAGTGTCTCTAAGGATTCAAGGGCTTTTGACATCATCAAGTCGTGATAAGCACCATATTCCTCTAAAATAGCGTTATTTTTTATACCATTCATAGTGTTAGCATATTCCACTTCAGTGCCATTATTTCCTTTGTAGAAACCAAAGAAACGCATAGGAGGTGTATCATTTTTGGGGTATTCAGCTGATAAAGATAGTAAATAAGTTAGCAAATAATCATGGGTAGCTAAAAAAATCTGCACACCATTTTTGGCTAAAACTTGTAAAAAATGGGCGACTATTTTGATATATTTAGGGTTAAGATTGGTTTCAGGTTCGTCCCAAAAAAGAATTGTTTCCTTTTTAAGAGAGCCATTTTTTATTAGATGGACAATTTGGGCTAATCTTCTTAAACCTTCTGCTACAAGTCTTGCTTCTAATGTTTGATTTGTATTTTCAAGTGTCAAGAAAAATTCGGTTCCCCGTTCTTCAATTTCTTTTAAGCCAATCTCTTTTTCAAAACCATTCAATAAACCTAAAGCATTTTTCAAGGCTTCATTTTTTCGGACATTAGCCCCTAATTTCTTGGACAAATCGTAAATTGTTTTGTCAAAAGCCAATTCTTGATTTTCGATAGCAGCAGATAATCCCTTATTGATAGAAAGAATTTCTTGAGGGGGGATATACAACGCATCAATTTTAGCCCATGTTTTTCGTTCTTCAATCTCCTCTATAGTTTGACCAGAATAATTTTTCGTCGCTTTAAAATGTTCACCTTCTATATTGCGAGAAGAAGAAAGAGAAAGACTTCGGTTGTCTATCCAGAATTTGATAAAAAATGGCTGCAAACCTAATCTATCGAGACTATGTTTTTCTCTTATGGTTTTGAAATACTCATAAAACTCTTTTTCTCCATCCAAAGGATTAGATTTTAAATCATTCACGAGTGCGTACAACGCTTTTAAAATATGTGTTTTTCCTGACCCATTTTCCCCGATAAAAACATTAATTCCGCTTGAAAATTCTAAATTAACTTTAGAAAAGCAAGTAAAATTTTCCAATTCAAGTCGCTTGATTTTATGATCAAAATTTTCTGTCATTTTTATTTTTTATTATTTTTCTAAAAGTGAAAATATTTCATAATTACGGAATTTCAAGATTGACAAAGTTAAGATTTTCTTTTGGAATCTCAAAACTACCCCTTCCTCAACTCCAAAACCGTAATCTCAGGCGAAATGCCCACGCGTCCTGAAAAACCCAGAAAGCCAAAATTCAAGTATTTCAGCGTATTTGTCAATTGTTTTTTCAATAAAAATGAATAACTTTGTTGAAAATAATGTATAAATGCACATGAATACTGCAAATATATCCGAATTGAAAATAGAAACTGCTATTGAAGAAACATACAACCCTTCTAAACTTGTTCCACATGAGCAAGTCCTCAAAATGATTGATAAATGGTTAAAAGAATAGACTTTATATATTGCTCGTATTTATGATACACGTCAAAATCCCGATAGTTTACCTTATCGGAAACGCTAAAATACTGACTTTCTCTATTAGAAATTGATGTAAGACAATACTACTTTTGCAACCCGACTATATTGTCAAATCCTTGTATTTTTTTCAAAACGAATGTCCAAACTTGCTTCTCCAGACAAATTTATTGATTTGTCCGATTATGGAAGATTTCCTGCAACCCTATTTGCCCGTCAATTTAAAGATACCCGATTGACACCTATTCATGTTACTTTACTTTTTGGTATTGCCGGATTATTAGCCATTTGTTGCATTTTGAAAGGGCATTATTGGGCAGCTTCTGTTTTTATTATTCTAAAATCTATATTAGATGCAGCCGATGGCGAGTTGTCAAGGGTGAAAAATACGCCTTCTTATACGGGGCGGTATTTGGATAGTATTTTTGATATTATTTTAAATTTTGCTTTTTTGATGACCATTTGTTATGTCTCTAATGCGTCCTTTTTACTGATGCTTTTGGCATTTATCGGTATGCAATTGCAAGGCACTTTATACAATTATTATTACGTCATTTTGAGAAATAAATCCATCGGCGGCGATGCAACCAGTCAAATTTTTGAAGACACATCGCCGAAGGCTTTTCCCTCAGAAAGTCAAAAGGCGGTAGATATTTTATTCACTATTTTCTATGTTTTATACAGTGTTTTTGATAAAACCATTCACTTTTTGGATAGAGAAGCCTGTCATGTAAAAACATTACCGCATTGGTTTATGACCCTCGTTTCTATTTACGGATTGGGTTTTCAACTGCTGATTATTGCCGTCATGTTGCCGCTGAATTTGATAGATTACGTTATTCCTTTTTTCATTGTTTACAGCGTCTTTATTTTTATATTTATTGGCATTAGGAAAGTGCTTTTTTGATAAAATTACTGAGGGGGTAACTGCCTTAATAGTAGTAGTTAAAGACCCTCAAATATCTTCTTACCAATCAAATTTTAACAATGAAACGCCTTGCCGTGGTAATTGAATATTGAGTTTCAATTCGCCTTTATTCGTTTTGATATAAGTCGGTGAAGTCAATAAAGTTAGTTGCCCAGACTTTTCTAAAATCGCTATTTGTTCTTGGGTAGGGTTGGCAGGTGAGCCCATTTTTTTCCACACTTCATAGGCATTGCTGTTGTCATTATCAATGCGATAATGGTGAAAATTGACTATTTTTGTAGTAAAACCTTTCAAATTTACTTCAATATGCGCATCAGGTGCTGGCACATCATCATCGTGATAATGCCAAAGCATCACCGCCGCCGAGTGCCCGTCTTTACTCGCAAGGGCATCAATATCAGCCTGTTGACCACGCACGCTTGAATCTCGAATCAAGGCGAAATTATAGGCTTGATTGCCAGATACAGCTACTCGCTTGCCTGACATCATGCCAAACATTCTAAAAACATTGAGCACAGGCTTATCAATGCCATTGGTCGCTAAATCTCGAAATCCATAGAAATAAGGTTGATTTTCAAACTCAAATGACCAACTCACAGCACCTAAAAGGTTGGCTTTATAATAGTCAGCGAGAGCATATTTTCGAGCAAAAGAGGCGGCTGTATAACTCGAATACATCGTGCCATTGCGGTAGGCATTTTGTGGATTTGTTTTCATGCCACAGGCTGCACAACCCTCAGGGTCAGACTCGCCGATAACAATGGGTAAATTTTTCAAAGTTGGAAAAGAGGTAACAATTTTAAAACCGGCGGCAATATCCCTCAGTTGCGTGCCCATATTCATTTGCACATGATTATCCACGATTTTAGGCGAGCCTTTAGCATGAAAAGCAATAAAATCAAGCGGTGTTCCAATCTTCCCCGTTACATAATTGGTATCCGAAACACAATGTTTTAAAAAAGTAGTAAGAAACTTTTCTGATTTATCCCAATTAGGTCCTGTTACATCTGGTCCACCGATTTTGATAGTTGGCAAAGCGCGTCGGGCGGCATCCACAGTATAGTCATATAGCTTGCAAAACTCTTGAACAGTGCCACTCCAATATTTGATATTGGGTTCGTTCCAAAGTTCCCAATACCACGTTTCAACCTCTGTTTTTCCATAGCGAGCAACAGCGTGTTTGACCCATTCATGCACCAAATTTGCCCATTTTTTATAGTCTTTTGGAGGATATGTCCAGCCAGTATAAATCATGTCGTAGGGCAATCCGGGTTGCCAATGGTGTTCATAAGGTTGTGGTTTTATAGAAAGGGCTTCGGGCATAAAGCCAAATTGTGCTAACGGTTTTACGCCACGTTGAAGATAGGTATCAAAAATTCTATCAACAATAGTGAAATCATAAATCGGATTGCCGTTGGCATCTTCTGTATAAACATTGGTTGAACCCCATTTCAAAGAGAGCGTATCATGCCCTGATGTCAGTAAATTATGGGTTCGAAAATAGACAGGCACAGGACTCATTGCACCCAATTCTGCTAAGAGTTTTTTACCATCTTTCATGTAAGCATAATTGGGTTCATCCGCCCCAAACCATGCCCAAAACGGGTACATTTCGCCTATGTTTTTACTGAAATCAACGTTGATAATCGTTTTATCAAGAGGTTTATTTTGAGCAAAACTAAGTTGCGTGGTTGCTATTAGAAGTAAGAAAAAAGCGTATTTTTTCATTTGAATTCAAATCTTTATGGTGAAAATTATTGGCTACCCCCTCAGTAATTTACATACAAAACGCTTTGCAAAATACTAATTTGCAAAGCGTTTTGATTTATAATGGAATTATTCATCAACTTTTTTTAGATCTCAATTTTCCTCTAATTATTTTGACAAAATCAGGTTTTACATCAACTAATAGCGCAATTTTTTCATCAGAAAAATCAGTATTGGTTAATAGTTTTTTGACAACTTTTGAATTTTTTTCATTAATAGCTTCTTTCCGAATTACATCTTCGTGAATTTTCACTTGGCGGCGAAATTCTTCAAAATCTTCGATGTATTGAAATTCTTCCGATTTCAAATTATCGGTGCGGATACGGTTTATGACTGCCATGAATATTTCATCTTTTTCGTACTGAATAAAATCTTCTTTTTTATTCTCGGGATTACGAGTTTTTTCTGCGAACTCGAACCACTTTAAGTATTTGCTATACTTTTTGTTTTTAACTATATTTTTTTGAAACGCATAAATTAAACGATTTTTTGACAGAAAATCAAGGTCTTTAGCGTCATTATTCAAAATTGTTAAAACTCGTTGATGTTCTTTTTTTAAAGCCCTCCAATTTTTTTTTGCCCAAATATCTTCATTTTTAATAAAAACAGCACTTTGTTCAGGCAATACTGCATAGGCAATAAAATCTTCTTTAAATTTTAGAGTTTCGTCTACTATCCAAATCAATGTGATTGCAGGGACTATGTTATCGTAATTCTTTGTTTCATGCTTTCTTTCATCGCCTAAGTCAAGGCTTTTTGTAGGAATATTTTCTAATTGTAGAACGCTATTCAAAGCAAAATATACATAAAAACGCTTGACAATGTCCGTTTTATACCATTGTTGCATATCTATAACGACGTATTGTCCATCTATTAGACATCTATAATCAAATTCAATAGCAACGGCATCATCGGTAATTTTATACGAAAGCCCCATTAACTCTATGTTCTCAATCTTAACGCTTAAAAAATCTTCTAAAAATCGTTGGGCTATAACTAAATCTGAAAAGACTTTTTTAAAAAATCGATCATAATTTAAGGGTGCTAAATATCGGTTGTTCATAGTATGCTGCTTTGTTTTACAAAAATAAGTCTTTTTTTTAATGAAAAACAAATCTATGACATAAATATTATAGAGCGTAATATTTTAAAACATAAAGTTTTAAAATATAAATGGTAAGTGAGTAAATAAGTAGAAAAGACAGGCTTTCCCTATTCCTTCTTCAACCTCCCCACCAACGCCTCCCTCTTCTCAGGCACATTATTAGAATTTTCTGCAACACTATTCAAAAAAGAAATAGACACTTTATCGCCTTCAAAAACGCAGGTGATTTTATCGCCGTGAGCGGCTTCTACAAATTTGAGGTTCAATTGTAGGGTATTGTCAGTGAGCCACGTTGCTGTTCCTGCCATTTTTGAAGGCATGTGCGTTCTATTTGCTACAGGAAATAAATTTTTAGGAGTGCCTTTATTTAAATGCCAATTTTCCCAACCGAATTTTATCTTGGTTTCTCCTGCGGCGGTCAATAATTCCCACGTGCAAGTATCTTTTGAAAAAATGAATTCACTCTCAAGAATGCCATAGCTATTTTTTTCAACGATAAAATCTTTATCATGATACTGAGGGGATAGCGGCGATTGTGTTTTACCTTTTGGAGTCGGCAATTCTAAGTTTTTCAACGCCGATTTTAAAGCATTGGCTTCGGTTGGATTATCGGCTAAAACGCCCGATTGCATAGCGGGTAACAGCGTTTCGTAAGCCACATTCATCGTTTTTTGCAAATTAAAACTTTCGCCAGTCATCGCTAAAACGGCATCTTGCTCAGGCATGACCATGCAAAATTGCCCAAATGCACCGTCACCTCTATAAAACCCGGGTTTGCACCGCCAAAACTGATAACCGTAGCCTTGCGACATATCATTATCGCCTTCTTGAGAGGTGGTTTGCTTGCTCGTTGCTTCGTTTACCCATGCTTCCGATAAGAGCTGTTTGCCATTCCACTTGCCTTTTTGTAGATAAAATTGCCCTAATTTGGCAATATCTTCAGTTTTGACCCTCAAACCATAGCCTGCGGTGTTCAAACCTTCCGGCGAGGTTTCCCAATCATAACCTTTAATACCTAAGGGTTGAAACAATCTGGGGGCTAAATAATCCTCTAATTTTTGACCTGTTACTTTATGCAGAATTGCCCCTAACATATAAGTCGCAGGTGTACTGTAGAGAAAATGTGTACTCGGTTCAAATTTAACTTCTTGTTCTAAAAACATTTTAACCCATGAATTAGTGGATTCTCTCAAAGCCAGCACTTTATCATGCCCCGTATTCATGGTGAGCAAGTGCTTTATTTTCATCGCTTTCAAATTATCGCTCGGCGACTGAGGGGTCTCTTCTTTGAAAAAAGAAATGACTTGATCATCCACTTTTATCTTACCTTCTTGCACTAAAAAGCCAATAGCCGTGCTTGTAAAACTCTTGGAAAGTGAATTTAAAGTATGTTTAAAGTCGGATTCAAATGGGTTCCACCAGCCTTCCGCCACGACATTGCCATGCCGCATCAACATAAAGCTGTGCCATTCTAAGCCCGATTCCTTCGCCGCTTTCAGAAAATCTAAAATGCCTTTCGACAAAATGCCTTGCGATTCAGGGCTTTTACGGGCGAAATTGGAGAGAGAAAAAATGTCTAATTCTGTATCAAATAGATTCAAATTAGGCAATAAGCCAAAACCGAGAGAGCTGATGCTCGCCGTTTTGATGAAGTTTCTTCTACTGGTTTTCATTTATTCTTGATTGAAAATGTTTAAAAATGAATCGTTTATTTTTGATTGAAAATGTTTAAATTTACTTAAAATACCGACTTGCAAAATCTAAAAAAGTCGCCCAATTAGGTGCAGGTGTATGCCCACCACTGTGCTGTCGAAATGAAATATCACCGTCCATCAAGCCCATTTCTACTTTGGGCATTTCAGTTGTGCCTAAATCTTTTTTACCCAATAATTTATAAACCGGACCCGCTGCCGCCCCTGCCATAAACATCCCTTTGGCATCTACCCAAGCATCACCTTTTTCACCACTACTAATAAAAATAGGTCGCGGTGCGCACAAGGCAACTAACTCATGAGCATCAACGGGCATGTCGTTCCAAGTCAGCGGAGCGGCGGCATATTTGATGAAATTGCCTGCCATCCAATGGTATTCGCCCGAGCCTGCTACGTTTTCAACGATTTCTCCTGCATTGCGCCGATGCAATTTGACCCCGCCTTCACCGCTTGAACTGATAAAACCAATGGCAAACCGCGCATCATAAGCTAAGGTAACAATAGCAGCTTTGCCATATCTTGAATGCCCTTCAATAGCCACCTGTTTAGCATTGACAGCTTTATCGGTTTCAAAATAATCCAATGCCCGACTCGCTCCCCAAGCCCATGCACGCAAGCTACCCCAATCATCCGCTTTGCGGGATTGTCCTTTGTTCATTAAGCCGATAATGCCTTGCGTCAAGCCTGCACCGTTGTCCGCTTGAATACTCGTCGGAATCAAAATAGCATATCCCCAGCCTTTTTCAAGGACTTGTTGTTGCCAAGTCGGTCCCGTTGGGGTAGGTGGAGGTGGGGTAGGTCTAACGGTATCGCCTGCCCTTGCAGGTGGGCGCGAGAAACCACCGGGCGGACGTACAAAGCTCAATTCCATCATCACCGGAACGGGTTTAGTGGCATTTGCAGGCGTTGTTAAAGTCAATTGAATATCCACTGAAATAGCAGAGTAGGCGGCATTGTCCACATGACCGACTAATTTTTTAGTAACAACCAAAATATTGCTAACAGTATCTTGCGTAACGCTCAAAATCTGCCATTTTACTGAGGGGGTATTCTTCGGCACGCGACCATATATTTCTCTATCAAAATCTTCAACTATTTCAGGGCGGCGCAAGTCCCACCACATTTTTGAAGAGGTCACTTTCTGACCATTTTTAAGGGTCAAAGGGTCAGGTAAAATAGGATAGGGATTGGCTTTTGATTCATCATAATTAGCGGCATTGGGTGCTTTGGGGTCGCTGCCGTTGGCACCTGCTCTCAACTCTTTTATACCTAACAAATTGAGCATCTTTTGATGATCTGCTTGCGTGATTTTTTTAATGCTGTCTTGGGCGGCGGTGGAGGGCATTTGTGTATTACTCACAAATGCTATCCGTTTGCTATCCGGCGACCATGAAGGCACATTGATAGTGCCTTGCCCACCATATAAATAAGCAATAACTTTTGGCGTGCCACCACCTACGGGCATCAATCGCAGATAAACATGCTTATAAAAAGGATGGTCTTCAGGTTTGACGTCTTGCGCGTAGGAAATGAATGCTATCCATTTGCCATCGGGGGAAATATGCGGAAACCAATTATTGTATTCATCATTGGTGAGTTGCGTTTGCTCGCTGCCATCGGGTTTCATGCGCCACAATTGCATCAAGCCGGAGCGCGTGGAGTTGAAGTAAATGTACTTCCCATCGGGCGAATATTCAGGTCCATCGTCCAAGCCTTTGGTTTTTGTCAAGTTGATTTCTGCACCGCCTTTTGCAGGGATTTTGTAAATATCAAACTCGCCATCTCTACCACCGGTGAATACGAGCGACTTGGCATCGGGCGTCCACCCATGCAAGTATGAAGGTCCTTTTGTCGTAATTTTCTTAGGTTTACCCCCTTTTCGACTCACTGTATAAACCATCGACACGCCTTTATCCTCTTCGCTATGGTTGCTGATGGCGATTTGTTTACCATCGAAAGACAAAACATGGTCATTGTTATTTCGTTTGGCAAAATCGGTGTTCAATACTGAGGGGGTGTTGGTTTTCAAATCAAAATTATACAACAAACCTTCGGCATTATAAATCAATTCTTTACCATTGACCGTCCAGTTGGGTGCTTGCAATGAGCGGTTTTCGCTGTGCAAAATTTGACGCCGCCCTTTTTCAACATCCATCAATTCTACATGGCTGCCGATGTATTCTCTATAAGGTACAAAGTTTTCACGCGCTGGAATCACGATGCGAACGTTCCTTAAAATCGCCTTTTCAACAACCGTATCATTGTGCGAACAAAGGAAAAGCCCGACCATAACATCATCGCCTAAGTCTATATCGCTGTATTCTGTCCTGACAAATGGCTCGCCCCAATGTGCAACCGACATAATGTAAAGGTTACCTTTTCGCTCCAATTGAACGACATCGGTCCCTTTGGATTTAGATTCCGTTTGCTCAGTGATACCCCCCTCAGTACGGCGGTATTGTAGCGACATCAGCCCGTCGCCATGCACTACCGCATTGATATGGGGCGAATTGGCATCCGCCGTTTTTCGCACCATCCAACCCACTTTACGGTGTGGATCAACGCCCTTTCCGATGAATTCTGCTTGGAATGTGAGGATAAAATCTCCTTTCATCTTGTTCCACAGGAAATAAAAATCGTCTTTATTCGCCCACATATTGCCGCTTGCCCCTTCGAGTTGGTACTCTTGGGTTTTAGCATCGTATAGGGCAATACCTTTTTTATCAGGGTTACCAATGTGGGTAAAATTGTCAAATTGACCAATTTTTGAAGGCGTTTGCGCTTGGCAATAAGGGCTTTGAAAAGCCATTGAATAGAGCATTAATGTGAAACTGTACAAGTATAGATTTCTCATTTTACAAAATTTAATCGCATAAAAAATCATTTTAATTAAACTGAAAAGCGACATACACCGCTTGCCCTTTCCCCTCATTTGTCAAATTATGTGGTATGTTAGAAGAAAGAAAAAACAAATCGCCATTGCTCCCTTTATAATGTTTATCCCCAATGAGCATATCTACTTTGCCATCCAAAACCAATATAAATTCTTCTGCAAAATGGTTATGCGGCTCGTGACTTTTAAGTCCTTCGTTGAGGCTTGTGGTGTGCATTTCGAACCGCTTAAACATGGCTGTTGCACGATTGTAATAAGGTCGAACACCACCTTTTGCATGGGGTTTAAACACCAATTCATGCCAATCCAAGAGCAACGAACCACCTGCTGTATCCGCTCTGACGGTATCCATCGGCGTACGCGAATTGTATATCAAGACATAATAACTTGCTGTAGAAGTGTCGTTGTTTTTAAGTTGTTGCCAATCGCCAGGCATGATTAGCGCAACGCCTCCTGCACTGATTGTCTTGGTTTGGTCTTTTACAGTGAACGTTACTTTACCTTCTCGAACAATAATAAGTTCTTCATTAGTCGCATTCGCATGACCTGCATTGGAAGCTTTGCCGGGCTGCAAAGTCGAATAGTGGACGCTCATATTCTCTAAATGCTTGGTGCTTCCTTTGAGCATGACTGTCCGCGTGCCGACTTTAGTTTCCCTCGTTATTGAATCTTTTAAGCTATAGACTTTAGCTGCGATGGTATCTTTTTGAGCCAATAACATGGTTGATTGTAGATAAATGATGGTTAAAATAAGGTTTTTCATTGTATTTTTTTAGTTTTAAAAAATAAAAAG
The DNA here is from genome assembly GCA_043754475.1 of Saprospiraceae bacterium. Lineage (GTDB taxonomy): Bacteria > Bacteroidota > Bacteroidia > Chitinophagales > Saprospiraceae > JAAFJT01. Next base: position 15,426 of record JAYUUR010000168.1, read on the forward strand.
CACGCATTTTATGGCTAAATACTGAGGGGGTGTCTCATAAAGTTGTTGAATGTAAATAAAGTATAATCATATCCAATAACTTATTGCCAAAAGCCTTAAAAACTTTGTCGAACAGCATAAAAGCCTATTCTTCTTAAAAATATGCTATTTTTGCTTTTAAAAGTATCAAAATAAGTTTTAAGAAAATATAACAGAAGACAATGCGCTATTTTAATACATCGGGTCCGAATATCATCAGTCAGCACTACACGCTGATGCGCCCTCAATTGGTAGCGGAAGGGTTAAAAAAAATAGAGCAAGACCGTTATTTCACGATATGGGCGCCTCGTCAGACAGGGAAAAGTACTTATTTTAGGTTGCTTGCTGATAAACTTGAGCAACAAGGATATAAAGTGGCTTATATTAATTTTGAAAATTATAAAACCGCCACATTAAAAATATTTACCAATACTTTAGCCGAAGAACTCAATATTTACTGGCATCGGGATTTTAGAGGGATGGCTTTGCAAGAGATATTTCAAACTATTAGAAATATCAACGATGAAAAATTGGTTTTAATCATTGATGAAGTAGAAGGCATTAATCCTGAATTTTTTGGAGAATTTCTACATTCCATCCGCAATGTCTATCATTCTCGCGCAGAACATAGCTTGAAGTCAGTCATTTTAGTAGGCGTCAGCAA
>JAYUUR010000169.1:0-5295 GCA_043754475.1 Saprospiraceae bacterium
GAAGCCTTCAAAAAAGACAATAACATCTCAAAACAGCAATTAGACGCTGTTTTTCAACTCATTATTTAAACATTGAAAAATCTTCGGAGTTTTCAGTAAGTTAGAGTTAAAACAAGATACGGTTAATTCATTCCAAAAAAAAGTCCCACGTACCAAAAAGGACGTGAGACTTCATCAAAAAAACCGATCTAAAACTCAAAACGATATTTTAATTTATGTTTATTTCAATGTTTTATTTGACTAATATCAAATATCAAATATCAAATATCTCAATATCTTCTTCACTGTGTTACAATCATCTTTTTTGTTGCCGAATGTGTCGGCGTATCGAGGCGATAAAAGAAAACGCCTGTTGTACTCAATTCCGATTTTTGAATCGTGATAGCATTATAGCCTTTTTTAAATAGGCTTTCTACTGTTTTCATAATCCGACCTGTGGCATCAAAAACCGTTAATTTTCCTTGTGTTTCTCTTGGTAAATTGAAAGAAATCTTGGTTTCGCTCTCAAATGGGTTAGGCTCATTTTGATTTAAATTAAAATGTCCCCCCTCAGTATTTTCACTATTATTTCCTAAAATTCCGTTAGTTAATCCTTTGAAATTAAGTGAAATATTCATCGTCTCACCATTTTTATCATAAGCTTCTGCTGCCGTAATATTAGAGCCGATGGTTAATATATCATTCAGTTTGACATTTTTATTGGCTCTTAAAACAAGGCTGAACGCTTCTGCATTTTTATCATTAAAACTGCCATTCCAACTGGTTGTCAAAGCATTTTTAAACTTGCCAAAATTATTATCGCTCATGGAAGGCAGCGTGCCGTTTATGATTTTCACCACCTCGACCCCTTCAGTATGGTCGAGTGTAAATTGATATCCCATAGCATTAAAATCAGTGGATTTGAAAGGAATCGTGTATTCAAAACCAGCTTGCATATCCACATCTTCTACTTCAAAATTAAGTGTTTTAGCATTTCTTACTTGAATATTAACCTCATTTGTACCTGTGAAATTAAGCGGATTGACAGAGTTATTGACATCCCCAATTTTAATAGCAACGAAATTCGCTTGAGCCGCTATCGGCATATTATTGATGTTCACCACCTCTGGAAAATCAGAAATAAAAGGGTTTTCAGGATTGGTGAAAACATAATTTTTATCCACAAATCGCCATGATGCATTGTTCGGAAATTCAGGCAAAGCGCGCAAAATTACCTTTCGCATATACAACATATCGGCTGCACTCACCTCGCCATCTTTATTCACATCCGCTGCAATCAATTTATAAGGCGAACTCAATGACTGAATACCCAATAAATGCTTACTCACCAAGGCAATATCGAAAGTCGTGACACCATTTCCCGGATTATCCACCCGACTGGCTTTCATCTGATAAGACAAGCCTTGCATTAAGTTGCCGATACTAAAACTGCCAGTTGCAGTACTTATCATCGAACCAAGAGCATTCCCATTTTGAACAGCTGTGATAGCCACGTTTGGCACTGCTTTATCCGTTTCCGTTTTAGTCGCACCTGTTATGGTTGCCAAAGGAGCGATGCCGCAAGCGTTGAGATTATCCTGTACATTGATTTCACTCAAGCAATAATTCGTATTTCCCGCCTCATCCATTGTCCAAATTTGGACGGGTATCTTTTTACCCGCATCCGCACATGTAAAGGTCACTGAAGTGCTTTGTACTGAGGGGTATGTATTCCCATTAGCAGATGCTCGAACTATCGCTAACTTGCCTGTCAAATAAGGTATCGACGTACAATTATCACTCACACCTTGCACCACTTCACTCACATTAACCGTTACAGAACCTGAGCCATTAAAGCCAGCTAACACTGCATTTTTATTTAAACATTGAATGCTCGGTGCTTTGCCATCCACCACTTTTACCTTCTGTAAAACTGTCGAAAAATTACCGCAACGATCATAAACAGACCAATAAATAGTGACTTCTCGATTATAAGTCAGCGTTGTAACTATTTGATTTCCAGCGCCTTGTAAAATAAGCGAATCCGTTTTTGTTCTATCTATCAATCGCCATTTATACGTCAACACATCATTGTTTAACCTAACACCATTGCATCCATCCGTTGCATTCACTGACAATTTTATTACCCCTGCACAACCCGTCAACACATCCTTAAAAATAGTATCGCGTGGCATGTATGTAAACTGAGGAGGTGTATTATCTATAATTTTTATAATTTGAGTAAAGCAAATAATACCATCTGAAAAAACATTCGGACTAATCGGAAACAGCGGGTCATTTGAAACCGCCACTAAACCATCTGCATCTCTAAAACGGCGTTCTTTAGCATTGAAACAGTGATTGAGATGTTGCCAAGCCGGTAAATTTTGCATTTGCCACAAACCATTAGAGTGAACATCTCCACAAACAGGCTGACCGTAACAGGCTGAACTCAAATTAGGGCTATTATTCGGATTGTATTTACACCAATCAATCACTTTTATTTGCCTCAAAATTTTATAACAAGCATCCGGCGTAGCCGTCAAAGTATCATCTTTCACTTCCACCGCTATCACGCCGCAACCATTATTGACGATATGACCATCTAAATTTGGTGTATTGCTCAACATCATTTCGCGCGTTTGAGCGGGCGTAGGCACTGTTGCGAAGCAATCTGCTACAATATCATCTGGAAAATCGACCGTAAAATCGCTTTTACCCGTTATTTTAATGAGTTGCGTACAGGAATCTTTTTTACCTGTAAAATCTGAAATCACCCATTTGCGGGTAATAGTTCCGATGCCACAATTGTCTATATTTTTATAAAAAGAATAAATAGTATCTTTAATTTCACAATTATCCCACAACGCAGGCTCACCATATTGAGTCAAATCATTCAAATCAAGGTCACTACACACGATTGTTTTAGGTGCGGGCGCAATACAAGTCGGCTTGAGTTTATCGTCAATATACACATTGACCATGCAATCATTATAATTTCCAACTTGATCCCAAACGCGCATCGTGACCATAATGGTGCTGCCTGCGTCGCAGCAATAAAAATCAATGAAAGGTTTAAAAAGCGTATCTGCCGGATTCTGGCAGCTATTATTTCTCCTCACTTCAACTCGGTCAATACCGCAATTATCTGCACTGCCGCTGTTGAAAGTGTTGGCTTGAATTCTAACTGAACCATCCGTACCAAGCGACGCTGTAGTATTAGATGTACAAACCGCTTGTGGTTTGATATTATCTCTGACGATGATGCGGAATGTCTTTTTTGCAATCGCATATCCACATTCATCTTTTGCTTCAATTGTAATCAAATATTCACCGATTTCAAGGAAAATACCTTCAAAAAGGGCTGTTGTCGTTTGATTTTGAGCATTAAATTGAGGATAGCCACTCAAAATTTTCACCCTCGAATCCGATGCTGTGAACACCACTTGCCCCATCGTACAACTCCAATCATCGCCTTTTAGCAATATGCGAACCCTTCCGCCGCAAGTATTGGGCAAGCCCAAAGGATAAATATCCGTCATTGTACCATTCGACGCGCCACCATTTTGAATATAAAAACCGTCGAAAAGAGCGGTCGTATCCATCGGAGCGAGGTCATTATTGATGACATAATATTGCGTAAATTGCGCTGATACTGAGGGGGGTGTTTTGTCCATCACCGTTATTACTTGGGAGCAATTTTTCCGACGATCATCTTCCAAAGTAGCTGGATTATCCACCGCGCACCAATCAAAAATTGTCCAAGCCCTCACTATTTTATAACTGCCCACGCAAAGGCGAAAAGTATCATCTTTAAATTTTAAATCCATTTGACACGACGACTGATTCACTGGAAAACGGTCATTCACCGTATTAAAATCGCCGTCTAAATCCAATAAAGGAAAGCCAGTTACTGAGGGATCGAGCTTGCCCGTTACATTTTTACATTCATATTCCACATCGGGCGGGCAAACCACGTATTGAATTTTACCCTTTTTAACAAAAATCACTTGTTGACACGTCGAAGTGTTGCCCCATTTATCAGCCGCTATAAAAGTGCGGACTATTATTTTGACAATATCTCCAGTCGTCGGCAGTGGATGTCCCGAAGGCACACCCGAAGGCAACGTCGTGTAAGGCTGCGTACAAGTTGTTTCAAAAATTTGGTCAGAGTACGTGAAAGTCGTTGGGCTGCAATCCGTCAATCTCGGCGTTCCGGAATCTTGCGGAAGCGGCGTTGCTGCGGCACCGACTTGGGTACAACCGAGTGTTGCATCGCTCGGGCATTGAATAATAGGTGCAGCTTTGTCTTCAAATTTGACATTGCCCGAGCAAAAGTTGCCTGAGCAGGGTTCGATGACTTTGTAAATAAAGGTTTTACTAATAAACTCATAATTACTGCCATTTTTACCGACACCATCCACATCTACAGAGCCTATGCCTTCTTCCAAAACGATCGCACCTGCTAAGAGCTGAATTTTCATTTCGCTCGCGCCGATGTGTCCGGGTAGAAGCACCCCCTCAGTAGTCAGCTTTATTTTACAGGTATTATCAATCGAAACGTTGAAATTACCGATACAACGCAGGCTAATGTCTTTGATTGAAATAAAATAATTTGTTGTTTTTATACAGCCATTAATATTGGTCTGCGTCACTGTCAATTTATGAGGTCCCGTACTCGGCTGATTGTTCCATTTGATTGTTACATTATTATTAGCCGTTGAAACTATTTGACCGCCCGATGCTAAAACCCAAGTAAAAGTGGTATTGGCAACCAAAGGCGTCGTGTAATTCGTTTGTTCATTAGCGCAGACTAAACTCTTTCCCGAAATAATCGGGTCATTATCCGTACAAGCCGCCTGAGCCGCCCCATACTCCCCAAGGGAAAAATGAGCGTGTATAAAAAACGCTACTACAAGAGTGAACGCTTTTATCAAACGGTGAACAAAATAATGTGAGATCGGTGTCATACGACTGTGTTTGTTAAGTGTTACCTTTCGGAACAAAGCAACGAACGGGGAGGACGTTTTAGCTTTTCGGTTTTGTACGTTTATTGAGTCATGTTAAAAGTTTCAAAAAAAATTGAGCGATTAAACATTGTCAACTCGTACGGCGTTTTAATATCATAGTTTGTTGCTTTAATAGTGTCAAAGTGCCATTGTTCAACAAATATAGGATGAAAAAAATTGTGTTGCCAGATTCGCCATTTTATCGAAAAACGCTATTTCGTAACCTGATTGAGGTAAAAAAGAAGACATAATTTTTATGTTAAAATGTAAATTCCTTTATTTTCAATTATTTATAAAAATTAAAAAA
>JAYUUR010000170.1:0-5276 GCA_043754475.1 Saprospiraceae bacterium
CGTTCATTGCCTTGTACCCTTTGGTTTTATGATAGAGCCAAAGAACAAAACGATTTGTCATTGCGAGGAACGAAGCAACCTCGGGGTCGGACTTTAATGCTCGACGTGCGGAAGATATACCGCAAAGTTACTTCAAAAGTCAATGATTTTAGCCCTGAACAGTTGCAAAATCTGATTTGTGTAGTCAATCTGTACAGAGGCAATACTGATAAATTTGAGGATACGGTTAGAAATTATTTAAAAACGGCGGCTCAATTGGCGCATGAAACGGCAGGTGTGCTCGTGGATTTGCAGAAGCAATGCCTCGCCGTGCATAAAGCCGTGAGTGATTTTGCAAGCCTGTTGGCTACTGAAAATAAAGATGCCAAAGCCTTTGTTGCGGCTTTGGTTCAAGATGATACAGCACACCTTTTTGACTTACAAAATGCCTTGATTGCCGATGCTCAAAAAGCAAAAGCCGATTATATGGCGTTGGAAAACATCGCCCACCAATGTAAGGCATTGCGTAAACCACAAGACAAATGGGTCAAAAACCTAACAGATGCCATTGCAAATGCCGTAAAAGACCTGCAACTCAATAAAAATAAAGATTGGAAAGAACTCAATCTGAAAGACAAACTCGATACCCTCAAAACCTTGCTCCAACAACTGAGTGGCAACCCCACCGAAGAGGAGTTTGGCTTATTGCACGATACCGAATACTTTTGGAAACAAGCACACTGGTTGAAAAGCCGTTTTACTGAGGGGGTGTACAATGATGTGGAAGGGCTTTGTAAAGTTGTGTCGCAACAAGAGATTGAAGCCAAAGATTGGAGTCTTAGCCCTGGCAGATACGTGGGCGTGGACACCTCACTCGATGAGGATTTTGATTATGAAGAACGCTTACAGGAAATCCATATTGAGTTGGCAGGGCTGAATGAAGAAGCAGTGGCTTTGGCGAATCTTATTTCTGAAAATTTTAAAATAGTGGTGGTATGATTTGGGAGAAAATGTCATTAGGTGAGTTGATAAAATCTTTTGGTGGGAAAATCCAAACAGGACCATTTGGCTCTCAATTACATCAACATGATTATAAATCGGAAGGTATTCCCGTAGTTATGCCCAAAGACATTATAAATGATAGAATTGAAACAGGTTCAATTGCTAAAATAAATGAAGCAGATGTTGACAGACTTAGTAAACATAAATTAACAGAAGGGGATTTAATCGTACCAAGAAGAGGTGACATTGACAAACGGGCATTCTGTAAACCAGAGAATGAAGGATGGTTGTGTGGTACAGGTTGTTTGAAAATAAGGATGAATGATTCTATTATTGAACCTAAATATTTGTATTATTATTTTACACTTCCATTTGTCGTTCAAGGTATCATAAATAAAGCTATTGGTTCAACAATGCTAAATTTAAGTGGAGGTATTTTAGCAACAATAGAAATAATATACCCCCCCCTCAGTATCCAGCGAAAAATTGCCACTATCTTATCGGCTTATGATGATTTGATAGAGAATAATATGAAGCGGATAAAGCTGTTGGAGGAAGCGGCTGAAATAATATATAAGAGCGAGTTTGATTTTTTTAAACCCTCCAATGAAATCAACAAACTGCCTAATGGTTGGACGGTTAAAAGAGCAGATGAAATATTTAGGATAAATATTGGAAAGACACCACCGCGAGAGCAAGCAGAATGGTTTAACGATAAAGATTCAGGCATTAAATGGGTTTCAATAAAGGATATAAATAATTCTTCGGTTTTTATTCTGAATACAAGTGAAACAATTACGGAAGCTGCTGTTGATAAATTCAACATGAATATTGCTAAAATTGATACTGTTATATTGAGTTTCAAGTTAACAGTTGGGAAAATTGCAATTACAACCGAAGAAATGATTACGAATGAAGCGATTGCTCATTTCAATATTGATGATGAAACAAAAATGAATTCTGAATTCATTTATTTCTATTTAAAGAATTTCCCGTATGACTTTCTTGGTAATACATCAGCAATCGGAACTGCAATTAATTCAAAAATTGTAAAAGCAATGCCTATATTACTTCCTTTTGAATGTGTAATTGATGATTTTGGAAAAAGAGTGCGACCGTATTTTCAACAAATTAAAAACTTATTAAAACAAAACACGCAACTCCGCACCGCCCGCGACATATTATTGCCGCGCTTGATGAATGGGGAAATTGCAGTATAGTAGTCTTAGGAAGCCTTGAAGGCTTCCTAAGACTTTAAGACTTTAAAACAAAACACGCAACTCCGTAATTCTTTTGCCGCGCTTAATGAATGGGGAGATTTAGTCTTAGGAAGCCTTGAAGGCTTCCTAAGACTTTAGACTTTGACTTTCTTTGAGACTTTGAAAAAAACATTACTAATGAGAACTAACTATCATGCTAAATTAGAAGAAGGTTGTTTTTACCACCTTTACAACCGGACGAACGGTAACGATTGGCTTTTCGCCAATGATGGCAACTACGTATTTTTCCTCAACAAATGGAAAGAATATATTAGTCCCTATATTGAAACGGTGGCTTATTGTTTAATGGGCAATCATTTTCATTTTGTAATTTGCATCAAAAAGGTAGATAATGCATTTATGGCAAGTGTTCATAAAGAGAATACATCAGCAGCCAAGCAATATTTATCAAATGCGACAACAGTCAATGAATTTTTAGAAGACCAGTTTAAACGTTTTTTCAATAGTTATGCAGCAGCATTTAACAAACAACACAACAGGCATGGTAGTTTGTTTCAGAAACGTTTTCGACGGGTCTTCATTAACAATGATGTACAATTGCTCAACAAGATTTGCTATGTACATCATAATCCGATTCATCATAATATAAGCGACTCTTATGAAGGTTGGCGTTATACTTCGTATCATGCTTATATAACAACGAAGCCGACAAATATTGCCCGCCAAAAAGGGCTTTCTTTGTTTGGCGATACAGGTGAATCTATCAAAAGATTTATGGCATATCATGACGGGTATCAAGTAAATCGTTTGGGGTTTAAAGGTGATGATATTGAAAACATGTAAAAAGTCTTCAAAGTCTTAGGAAGCCTTGAAGGCTTCCTAAGACTACAACCACTACAACCACTACAACCATAAAAAATGTTTGACGAAACAGAAAAATATAAGCATCAAGGGCATTTCTTTTTCAAGAAAGGGAATAACCTCGCTGTTCAGAGCAAAGACGTACCTGACTTAGCGGGGGTCTATTACATCCTTCGATTGGCAAAAGGCAAGGTTGATTTGGTGTACATCGGAAGGTCGGGCACAATGCAGCAAAATGGCAGCATGAAGGTTCAATCATTAAGAAGCCGCTTGAACAACAAACAAGACGGAAGCAAACGGCAAGTGTTTTTTGACCAAAAAATGGATGCCGAGACAATTGATGGTTTGGATATCTATTGGTTCGTGACAATGGACTCTGACCATCAAGATTTACCTGCATATGTGGAAGGGCTTTTGATGCAACGCTTTTTTGAGGTGTTTGGCAGATTGCCTTTGTGGAATAAAGATTTTTAGTAGTAGTAGTCTTAGGAAGCCTTGAAGGCTTCCTAAGACTTACTTAACTAAAAAAAACACATCATAAAATGGCTTGGGAATATTCAGAAGATAACCTCATTGAACAAACAGCGATTGATTTGTTTCGCCGCCGCTTAGGTTGGGACACCGCTATTGCCTACAACAAAGAAACCTTTGGTGAAGGCAGCACGCTGGGCAGATTAGACAAAAAAGAAGTGGTTTTGAAGCCTATCTTTTTAAAAAAGCTCAAGGAATTGAATCCGGGCTTACCGCCCAAGGTATATGAAGACGCTTTCGATAAGCTGGTAGAAGACAATGTGAGCAAATCATTAGCCGATATTAACTACGAAAAGTACCAAATACTGAGGGGGGGTATTCCTGTTGACTTCATCAATGTCAAAGGCGAAACCATCAAAAACAAACTATTGAAAGTCTTTGATTTTGAAACACCTGCCAACAATAATTTTCTGGCAGTGCGTCAACTTTGGATACATGGCAAAAGCAATCGGCAACGCCGCCCCGATATTATTGGCTTTGTGAATGGCATTCCTTTGTTGTTTATAGAGTTGAAAGCAGCACACCGCAAATTAGAAAATGCTTACATCGAAAATTTAAGGGATTATAAAGACGTCATTCCGCATCTTTTCCACTACAATGCTTTTGTGTTATTGAGCAATGGCATTGAAAGCCGCATCGGTAGCGTCACAGGCAAATATCAACACTTTCACGAATGGAAACGGATTACAGAAGAAGAGGAAGGTATTGTAGCTTTGGATAGAATCATCGTAGGGATATGCGACAAGAGCCGCTTTTTAGATTTATTTGAAAACTTCATTCTCTTCGATAACTCCTTGGGGAATGTAGTAAAACTCATAGCCCGCAATCACCAATTTATAGGCGTTAATAAAGCGATTGATAACTTCCACCACAACAATGAATTGTATGCAAAAGGCACAATAAGTTTAGAAGAAAAACAAAAACTTGGCGTATTTTGGCATACACAAGGCAGTGGCAAATCGTATTCAATGGTTTTTTTATGCCAAAAAATCCACCGCAAGTTTACGGGTAGCTACACATTTCTAATTGTCACCGACCGCACCGAATTGGATACGCAAATTTATGGTACGTTCAGTAGCGTAGGGGCTGTTCCACAAATAAAAGCAGGAGCAAAAGATAGCTTGAAAGCAGATAGTGGCAAGCATTTGAAGGGATTATTGGGTTCAGAACAACGGTATTTGTTCACGCTGATTCACAAATTCAACTTTGACAATGTGATAACGGAACGGGATAATATCATTGTCATATCAGACGAAGCCCATCGGACACAAGGCGGACAATTAGCCATGAATTTGAGAAATGCCTTGCCCAATGCGTCATTTATGGGCTTCACAGGCACACCTATTTTTAAAGATGATGAGCTCACTTATAGAATATTTGGAAAGGAAGTTTCCAAATATGATTTTAAACAAAGTGTGGAAGATGGGGCAACCGTGCCACTTTACTACGAAAATCGAGGCGAGTATTTAGGCTTAAAAAACCCGAACATCAATAAAGACATCCGTGCTGCCCTTGATGCCGAAGGCGAAGATTTAGACAGCGACCAACGCAGCCGTTTAGAACAGCTTTTTGCAAGAGAATATCCCATATTGACCTCTCAAAAACGCCTTGATGCGATTGCCAAAGATGCTGTTTGGCATTTTTGCAATCGAGGATATAAAGGCAAAGGTATGTTTATCGCTA
>JAYUUR010000171.1:0-5235 GCA_043754475.1 Saprospiraceae bacterium
AGGCGCATGAATACCCAAGTGATTGGCTTCAATGCTGAAATGAAATCGCAAATTGATCGTGAAAACCTGCTGCAATATATCACGCCGCAAGATGTCAAGAGCTTTGGTTTGATACCTGAGTTAGTTGGTCGTTTGCCCGTTTTGGCGCATCTCGAACCCCTCAGTCTGGAGACCCTGAAAAGCATTTTGACAGAGCCAAAGAACTCACTGGTGCGTCAGTATCAAAAACTCTTTGATTTTGAAAACGTCAAATTGACTTTTACACCCAGTGCCATTGAGTACATCGCTAAAACGGCTTTGGAATACAATCTTGGTGCTCGCGGTTTGCGCTCCATCTGCGAAGCCATCATGACGGATTTGATGTTTGAAATCCCTTCATTTGAAGACCTTAAAGAGTTTGAGGTGACGCGGACGTATGCCCGAGAAAAGATGAGTAAATCGAAATTGATAAAATTGAAGGCGGCGTAGAGACCCCTCAGTATTTATTAAATATTTAAAATCGGAACAGTATTCACTGTTCCGATTTTTTTTTAGTCAAATTGATTTGATTTATGATGAAAAAGCTGAAATACTGAGGTGTATTAAGGTATAGACACAACAATTTCAATGTATTTAGGTGTACTCTTGTCTGTATATCCTAAGATTGAATTTAAAATATAAATTGTATATTGCCTCGATAAACCAATAGAACATGAAAGTAATTGTCTTATCTGCTTTGGGGCTTTCTTCTTTAGTGTATATCGTTATAGGTTTTGTTATTGGTCGCAATAATAAAACTTTAGGCGATTTTTTACCGCTTCAATTGGGTCGTACATTCCACATTAAAAACTCATTTGAATTTTCTTCAAGCCAAACGGCGGCAATTATTTCAATTGCCACTGTTATTGTAGCGTTCTATCAATATGCTCATTCAGTAGGCTTTTGGCTTTTTTGGAGTGTTTTTACGGTCGCTATCGGCTTTATTGGCATCAGATGGATGAGCGTAAAAATTCATGAACGGTTGAATGGTTTCAAACATATTCCAACGCTTCACGAGTTTTTAGGTCAATCTTATGATTCGCCAACTTTGAGATGGGTAAGTTCAACCGCTACAATATTAGGCTTTTTGGCAGCTTATGCCTTAGAGTTAAGTATTTGTGCAAGAGTATTAAGCCCTTTATTACCAGATATTCCTTTAATGACAATAGTAATAACGCTCTTCTTGGTGGGACTCATATACACAACAGCTTCGGGGTATCGTGGTGTAGTGGTAACAGATATTGTTATGATGGGATTTATTTGGCTTTTTTTTATTACGGTTAGTTTTTATTATATGCATCACTTCGCAACAAAAGGCGGTTTTATAATACATTTTAATGTGGTCGTAGAAAAAACGATTAACCCTGAATTAAATGGTTCAACACTTTCATTTATGCTTATTGCTTTTTTTATCATCAATACTTTTGCTTACATGGCTGACCAAAGCGTTTTTCAACGTATTGTTTCAGCGAATAAAAGCGATATAGCTAAACAGGGCATCAAAAGAAGTATCATTGGTTCGACAATAGCGCACATTTGGTTGTTATTTTTAGCGTGTTTTGTTTTTGCTATTATTAATTTCGATAAAAACGAATACCCGATTTCTACCTTTCTAAAACACCTTGGTACTGAGGGGGTGATTTTTAGTAACGTGGTGCTTTTTGTAGCGGTGTTAGGTTTAGTCGGTGCGTCGCTGAGTACAGCTTCAACGCTTTTAGTGTCTTGTGCCAATACTCTTTATTCGGATATTTTAATTAAAATAAAAAATAAAAAAATGGAAGACCAAGTGCAATCTATTAATGGTTTACGCTTTTCGCGCTTTGTTTTAGTTATATCTGCCTTTGTCTCAATTTTTATTGTCGAATTATGTTTTCATTTTAATTTTGATATTATTGAATTGATTCTTGCCATTTTTTCATCTCAATTAGGTATGTGTATTCCGCTTATTTTGGCTTTAACGTTAGATAAAAGTAAATTGAAGCAATTGTCTAATTGGGCAACTTGGGCAGTTATTATTGGCTTTGTTACGGGTTGGGGCACCATTATTATCGCTAAAATAATAGATGCCCCAGAATTAATCAGCCTATCAGCTATTGTAAGTTGGGGAAGTTCTTCGGGAATTTTGGGGATTGGGTTGTTGTTAAAAAGGAAAAGCCATTGATATTTCTATTCCATATCAACAACAAGCCCTTCCATTTTTTTACTGTGTTGGCTTTTTTATGATAAAATTACCCCAAACCCAGCCAACTTTCCCATCATAATTAATTTGACACCATTTGCCATTTTCACCATTTACGACAGAATAAGATTCTTCATATCCAAGAATGATGATGGCTGTTTTATCGGGAATCTTCGCTATTATTTCAGAATCTATTTTTGGAAGAGTATGCAATCTTAAGTCAGAACCTTTTTCAGTTTGTACATATCCAATTGAATTAGTCGTTGCTGACGGCGTGACCTTAGGAATAGGTGTTGTGGGAACGGGCATTTCGGGAGGCGTGATAGCCGTGATAGCAGTATCAAGCGTTGATGTAACAGGTGTTGATGTAACAGGTGTTGAGGCAGCAGCAGGGCTTGTAACAACGCGTGTTGGCTCAATTGTTTTAGCTTGTGTTGATCCCAATAACCCAATTGTATTTTTAACAAACCTAATGCTCGAAATAGTTCTCACAACAGTCAGTAAAACTGTAAGTCCGATAACAAAGCCAACGCCAATAAATAACGCCTTTTTATTTTTTGTTACCCAATCCGCAAAAGCATTAAGTGCATTTGATACAGTTTCGCCGATGTCATTTTGAGTTTGATTTCCCACATTTGGCTGGGTAAATTGTTGCTCTACACGTGGCGTATTTGAAAATTGTTGGGTTGGTGGAGATTGAATTATTGGATTTGTTTGTTCTTGAGGTTGTTGAAACTGTTGAAATTGATGAGGGTTGCTATTTTTTTTATTATATTTACTGACTGCGGTCATTGCCCAAATCACACAGATAATATTTGTAAATAAAAGTCCAATACCAAAAGTAAAAAATGCAACAAAAACATCCAGTATCAACATGACAATACCACCCGTAACAGATGCGTAAAAAAGCCCTAATGGACCGAAAAAGAACGTTAGAAAAAAGGCAAGGACTGGACTCTTCTTGTCGTTCTGCCCTACAACAATGATTGTTTGTTGTGGTTGATAAGGCACTTGATAAGGTGCTTGGTTCTGATTTTGATTATTGTCCGCCATGTGTAAGTTTTTTTAATAAATTAAATGATTATTTTACCCGCAAATCAACTTTCCAGTTGTTATCAACTTTTATCAAATCCATAGATTCCTCTTTCTTAGTTCTGCCGTCATAGAAATAAACTAAGGCGTGGTTGTCTTTTATGGATTCTCTCACAATCTTAAAATCAAATGTTTTATCAACATTTTTGCCCATCTTCTCCATCATTTTGCTGGAAAAGTCTAACAGCGTAACGGTATTTTTTGTACCGAAAGCTTTTGCTTCTTCGTACTTTCCTTTTGAAACGTATTCCAAAAAGCTTTGAGCAACACCTGTCGGCAAGCTTTTACTGTTGTCCTCAATAGTGGGCGTAGAGCTAATATTTGCAGTGCTGCCTGTCGTGTTACTGTTTGTGCAGGACACCCAAAAAAGGAGTGAATAGATAAAGAATGATACTTTTTTCATTTTAATTAAATTTAGTTTTGAATAATAAATTTTCCCCAAGCCCAACCAATCGTCCCTTCGTATTTAACTTTTAGCCATTGCCCAACATCTCCATTTACGGTTACAAAATGGTCATCTTTTTCAAGAATGATTACTTTTGAACCGTTTGCAATTTGTGTAATTATAGATGCTTTTTCTGATGGTGCTGAACGTAGTCGTAAGTCAGAACCTTCTTTGGTTTTTACATATCCAGATTTCGTCTGAACAATCGCTTGACTGATAGTGGTTTCAATAAATTTTTCCCAAGCCCAACCAATTTTACCATCATAATCTACTTTACACCATCTTCCTATTTCTCCATTCAACTCTACTATCTTATCACTGTATTCAAGAATATTTACAGTTTTCCTATTAGGAATTTCGGCTATTATTGATGCTTTTATCGATGGTTCAGCACGTAGCATTAAATCAGAGCCTTCTTTGGTTTTTACTCGTCCAGACTTTGTCGTATTCTCTTTAATTTTTGTTGATTCTATCTTAGTTGCTTCTTGGGTTTTATTTATTTGCGCGTTTTGAGTATTAAGCTTTTCAACTGTGTTTTTTGGATTTGTTGTAGAGTAATTCGTAGATATTCCTTTTATTAATTTAACTTCATCAATGGACAAAACAGGCAATTCATTGTTTTGAATAGGATTACCGCAAAATTGAAATTCAAGGGTAATTACTTTATCCCGATAGATTTGAAATTTTGATTCATCTAATGTTATGTCAATGAAATTAGGAATTGAGCCTATTGGTTCTTTATAAACTGAAACGTTGTTGATATATATATCCAATGTGCCATCCTTTAAGTTTTGAGTTTTCATTTTAAAACCAATATTCTTAGCATCAATTGGAACGTAGAATCTATTGTGCCTTAAAATCATTGGTTTAGCACTTTTCAAATAATTCATTGTGACATAACCATTTGAAAACTCAAATGCAGGTTTGCCTTTTTTTATGCCATGATTGTCAGTAGTTATATTAGATTCGCCCAACATAGCCCCACCATGTTTACTCCAACCTGGTGCATGAATATCATAGAATCTATCAAATGAACCATTTACAATTCCTAAAATTCGGCTATTATTTTTTCCTTTAAGATTCATATTTTTGTAAAAATCAAAAGTTGGGATTCCTAACCCATATCCATCATTAGGGCGTTGTATTTTCTTTTTAGCAAGACGGGAAAACTGATAGCCACTGCCATATAGGGGAGGCATACCTTTAATGGTTTTATTATACACATTATAAACACCTCTTTCGCCTGCATGAAGGGTATATTCTCCTTTTTCATCATCTGCCCATAAAGTATTATGGCTTCCTGCAACACGACGATCATTAAGATTTGTATATTCAATATTGAAATTGTATTGTACATACATTTTTATACCCTCCCAAACAATCTTCACCCAGTTTTTGGTGGTCATAACTGCTTTAGTAGCATCAATAAGGTCTTCCACACTAATACTTTTTTCCCATTTCTTTTTTTCTATTAATTTTCCATGTTCTTGCAAATAAGTGT
>JAYUUR010000172.1:0-15904 GCA_043754475.1 Saprospiraceae bacterium
TCTTTAATTACTGTTATCTTTACTTGCATTTTATTCCTTTTTTTTAATACAAAGTTCTATCTTTTTTCCCAGCAACAAATTTAGTACACTAAGATAAAACTTTTGATTTCAACGGCAATTCTTAAATTGTCTTTTTCAGCCCCAATTATTTCTGCACCTAAATCAATATACCCTTTGCGTCGCCCAATCATTATTTTATACGGGTCGTGGGTAATTATCCAGCCTTCTTTTTCAAGTGCGATTCGCACTTCATTATGAAATTTATCTCTCGCCATAAATCATTTTTTCTCTACAAAAATACGCTTTTTTATGGAGATGACAATCCTTTTTAGAAAATACTGAGGGGGCATTGTTTAAACAAAAAAATGGATATGTTTTTCTAAATAAAATCTTTATCGACCTTTGAGTTCTGAATCAATCATATCCCCTGCCCATTCAGCATAAAACTGTTGTAAAAAAGTCTCCATAAAAACGTGCCTTTGCTCTGCCATTTTTTTACCTGTTTCGGTATTCATGCGATCTTTAAGCAAGAGTAGTTTTTCATAAAAATGATTGATGGTGGGGGCATTGCTGGCTTTGTAGGCTTCTTTTGACAACGACATATTAGGCTTAATGTCGGGATTATACATTTCTCTATTCTTAAACCCTCCGTAATTGAATGTTCTGGCAATACCGATAGCACCGATGGCATCTAATCTATCCGCATCTTGCACAATCGCCAGTTCTGGTGAGTGAAATGCTTTATCAAAATTGCCGCCTTTGAAAGAAATATGCCTGATAATATTTTCAACATGCTCAATTATTGGGTTCTCTACGGCGAGGCTTTCTAAAAAAGTTCTTGCCGTTTGAGGTCCTATTTCTTCATCACCATTGTGAAATTTGGCGTCGGCAATATCATGTAATAAGGCACTTAATTCAATGATAAACAAGCTGTTATCATCCATTGGGCTTTCATTTTGAGCAATAGTTTTAGCATTATTCCAAACTCTAAGAATATGCCACCAATCATGTCCACCTTCAGCATTTTGAAGCGTATTTTTAACAAATGTCTCTGTTAATCGGATGATATCTTGTTGTGTCATGTTAATTTTATTTTGTGTAAAAGTAAAATATGATTTCCTTAAAACAACAAAGCCACTCACTTTATCAAGCGAATGGCTTTATTGTTTTAAGGAAAAACCTTAATTATTGTTTCAAAATTTTCTTTTCAAAAACAGCACCCTCTTGAATCAAACGCAGGATGTACATACCTGAGGGGAGATTTTCAGTGGAGATTTTATCAGCTATGTTAAATGTTTCAGAAATATGCACACGCCCTGTCATATCCATTATCTGGCATTGTGCCGTTTGTGTTTTTGAATCTGAAAGGTCAATCATTAAAGTTTGATTGAATGGATTGGGATAAACGGATAATGTCTTTTTACTACCCCAATGCGCACTCATAGTTTTAGAATATGACAGTGTGCCATCTTTCTCCTCAATTTTTAAACGATAATAATCAATACCATTTATTGGGTTATTATCTGTAAAAGTATAGGCAGTTTTATTCAAATTATTGCCTTTAGGTGCTTGAATACTGAGGGGGTAAAATTTGATAGCATCATCGCTGCGCTCTACTGTAAAATCTAAAAGATTAGATTCGTAAGCCGTTGTCCATTGTATTTCAATATTATTTTTATGTGTAAATACTTGAAAATCAGCTAATTCTATTGGCAAAACTGGGCAACCATTGCTACCGTTGCAAATAGGCAAGCTGGTTGTCAACCCTGCCGGTTTATTCATAATGCAGGTAATATTAGTGGCAGTGGTTGTTAACGAAGTCAATGTATTAGGCAAGTAAGGCAAGCACATCAAGCCACTATTGTTGGCGCAATCTAAAAATTCAAGTATCGGCGAAAGCTCAGGCATACTCGTCAATCGATTAGTATTCACACCCAATACTTTCAATGAGTTTGGCAAAGAGCTTGGCAACGAAGTCAAAATATTATCATATGCACTGAGCGACTCCAAGGTAGAAGGCAATGCGGGCAGAACAGAAATATGGTTTTGATTAATGTTGATGCGATTCAAATTGCTTGGAAGCGGACTGGGCAATGCATATAAATTATTGCTTTTCAAACTTAAAATCAACAAGCCATTTGGTAAAGTAGGTAAAGATCCTAAATTATTGCTTTGGCAAAAAAGCTGTGTAAGCGATGCCGGCAGTGGTGGCAAACTCGTTAAATTATTAAATTCACAATATAATTTGTCCAACCTTGTAAAGCCGCCGATGCCTGTCAAATCATTAATGCCTTTACTATTAACATTGAGGTCTGTCAGAAATGTCGCATCTGTTGTGAGGTTATTACTGCCATCAATGCAAGTAGAGCAGACGGTTCGAATAGCATTGGCAAATTGAGCATCGGGAATATGCTGAGCAAAAACGCGATTCAGCAAACCTGAAAATAGGGCTGCGATGAGTAGAAGATACGATTTGTTCATAGGAATAAGTGACTGTTTACTGAGGGGGTGTTATGCCAAAGGCATCCCTTCGAGAAAAATTTTAAGTTTTAAGAATGATGTTATTTCGATTTAAAAAATCATTGATATAAATGTAATAAAAGTGCCAAAAACAGTATTTTGATAATAAAAAACAAAGTTTTGATGAAAATACCGCGATTCAGATAGAGACTATAACATATTTAATTTTAATGTCTCCCGAAGGGATGCCTTCGGCAAAAATCTAATGTCTAAACGCCTCCAGAAGGGATGCCTTTGGCATAAAATCTATTGTCTAAGATTACATTCAAGCTATTTTATTCACTCTATCTGCATGCCTACCGCCTTCAAATTCTGTTGTTAAAAAAATTTCCACCATATTAAATGCCAATTCCAAATTTACAAATCGGGCAGGAATGGCTATCATATTTGCATCATTATGTTGCCGTGCGAGCGAGGCAATATCTTCTTGCCAGCACAATGCACAACGGATATACTGATGCTTATTAGCGGTAATCGCTACGCCATTACCGCTACCACATATTAAAACACCTGCTTCTGCTTTACCGCTTTCAACGGCTTCGGCGGTAGGGTGAACGAAATCGGGATAATCTACCGAATCGGGACTATCGGTTCCAAAATCAAGCACATCATAGCCTTTTTCTCTCAAATACTTGATAATAGGCTGTTTGAAAGGAAATCCGGCATGATCGCAGCCGATGGCAATAGTTGTCATTTTCATGATTTATTATTTTGACGCAAAGGTAGGTTTGAAATAGGTTTCAGTAAAATAAAATCCATATTAAAATAGACATCGTAGGTTATAAAATAAAACGCCTTCGTATTTTGCAGTATTATTTCAATTTTTCCCGAAGGGATTCTTTCGGAACAATCCTCAACTTTAAATTAAAAAATGGAATCTCAATTTTCTACCTTCTTTTCACTGGGTTTACACCATATTGCTGACCCACAAGCCTACGACCATATTATTTTCATTGTCGCCCTGTGTGCCATTTATCGTTTGGTGGAGTGGAAGCGTGTGGCTGTTTTGGTGACTGCTTTCACCATTGGTCACAGCATTACTTTAGCCTTAGCAGCCTTGAAATTAGTGACCCCTCAGTATCAGCTCGTCGAAATGCTGATTCCGATTACGATTTGCATTACCGCTATTTACAATGTATTAAAGCCTGATAATCCAGATGTTACAAAAGTTTTTTCAAAAAGTGTTAATATTAATTACCTATTTGCTGTCTTCTTTGGTTTGATTCATGGATTGGGTTTTTCTAATTATTTTCGAGAACTTTTGGGCAACGAAGCAGATATTATTCAGCCGCTTTTTGCGTTTAATGTCGGCATAGAGGCAGGGCAATTGGCAATTGTAGCTGTTATTTTAGTAGCTTCGTTTTTAGCTTTCAATGTTTTTAAAGTATCCCAACGCTCGTGGACTCAATTTATATCAGGCGCGGCGTTTGGAATTGCAGTAACTTTACTCATAAAATAAATATTGTTTAACATGAAAATGCTTTTATTATTAGTGGGATTATTGTGGAATACAGAGAAAACAGAATTCCACGCTTTCCACATTTCAAAAACCGATATGGTTTTTAATGCAAAAGAAAAAACAGTGCAAATAACGATGCATATCTTTATTGACGACCTTGAAATAGCTTTAGAAAAACAAGGAATAAAAGGGCTGGCTATCGGTACTAATAAAGAGAAAAAAGAAGCCAACGATTTGATTTTCAAATACTTACAAAGTCATTTTTTATTAAAATTAAATAATAAAGAAACGGCTTATCAAATGATTGGTAAAGAACCCGCTACTGACAAACAAGCCTTATGGGTTTATTTGGAAGTGAAAAATATCAAGGAGTTAAAGAACATTTTTGTAGAAAATAAGGTTTTGACCGAAGTTTTCAGCGATCAAAAAAACATCGTTCAAATCAATGTGCCTTCTAAAAAACAAGGCTATTTTTTATTTGATAAAAATAAAACGAGCGATACGGCTCAATTTTGATTAGACATTAGATTGTAGATATTTAGACTTTAGACGGTCTAAATATCTAAAGTCTAAACATCTACAATCTACTGAATAAATGAATCAACTTTTGAAGAATATTGTAATTTTACCGATTCGGTTTTATCGTTTTTTTCTCTCGCCATTTCTCGGCGTTAACAAATGCCGTTACAATCCGACTTGTTCGCAATATATGATAGATGCTATTATGGAGTGGGGCATACTGAGGGGTGGTTGGATGGGACTCAAACGCATCGGGCGGTGTCATCCGTGGTCAAAACATCAGCATATTGACCCAGTACCTAAGAGAGAGGTTAGATATTAGATTTTTAGACAATAGACGTTAGATAAAAACTTGAAGTCTATTGTCTAATATCTAAATATCTAATATCTCAAATAAATGTCTCATTTATAAATTTTTAAAAAACAATAATTTTGGAAGATAAATCATTAAAATTTCAAGTCGGTAAAGACGAACGCGGCAAAGGCATAGTGAAAGAAATCGAAAAAGCGGTGCTGGTATCGGTGCATTTGCCTACGAATAACGAAGAACAAATTACCGAATATTTGGATGAGTTGGAGTTCCTTGCACATACAGCAGGTGCAGAAACCGTCCGCCGTTTTGTCCAACGATTGCCCCATTTAGATACCCGCCATTTTGTCGGCAAAGGCAAAATGGAAGAGATAGCCAAGTACATCGAATCGCGCGAAGATATTTCCATCGTCATTTTTGATGACGACCTTTCGCCTAAGCAGCAAGGCATTTTGGAGGAAAATTTCAAGGTAAAAGTATTGGATAGGTCGAGTTTGATATTGGATATTTTTGCAGGACGCGCTCAAACAGCCCAAGCCCGCACCCAAGTAGAACTCGCCCAATTGCAATATTTGTTGCCTCGACTGAGGGGTCTGTGGTCGCATTTGGAACGCCAGCGCGGGGGTATCGGTATGCGCGGACCGGGTGAAAAGGAAATTGAAACTGACCGCCGAATTGTGCGCGACAAAATTTCAGCCCTCAAAAAAGACCTCGAAACCATTGACCGCCAAAACCAAACGCAGCGCAAACAGCGCGGGGCCATGATTCGCGTGGCACTCGTAGGCTATACCAACGTCGGCAAATCTACTTTGATGAATCTTCTTTCCAAATCTGAAGTATTTGCAGAGGATAAATTGTTTGCGACGCTCGATACGACTGTTCGCAAGGTCGTGATTGATGCTATTCCGTTTCTTCTGAGCGATACGGTGGGATTTATTCGCAAATTGCCGCATCATTTGATAGAAAGTTTTAAATCAACGCTTGATGAAACCCGTGAAAGCGATATTTTGATGCACGTGGTTGACATCTCGCATCCGCAATATGAAGACCATATTTCGACTGTGCAAAGCACACTCAAAGAACTCAAAGTGGATGATAAACCCACGCTGATGGTGTTCAATAAAATGGATTTGTATCGCACCAAATACCACGACGAACTTTTAGATGCTAAGACAAAACAGGAAATTGAAAGAGAATTTGAAGAAAACATCAAAAATAAATACAATACGGAATGTGTATTTATCTCCGCCGTTGAGCGTGAGAATATTGATGAATTGCGCGAAGTCATGACTCGAATGATAAAAGAACAATACGTGATTCGCTATCCGCATCATGCGAAGCAATGGTGAGCAGAATTTAGATATTAGATAGTTAGATGTTAGACCGTTAAAATTCGTTTTTCAATAATAAATTAAAATCAAATCTCATGAATCAGAATTTAAAAAAAATCTCTTTTTCTTTCGTTTTAATGCTTTTTCTAATCCCTTTTGCACAAGCGCAAGCAAAATTGGATAAAAATCCTGCGTTTCCGGGTGGCAACAAAGCAATGGTCGCTTACTTGCAAAAAAGCATCAAATACCCTGAAAAAGCGCGTAAAGCCTTGTTGCAAGGCATCATGTATGTCAGTTTTATTGTCAAAGAAGACGGCACTATTGCAAATATCGAAATCAAAAAAACGAAGTACGAAATAGTGAAAATGGATGATAAAACTAAAAAGGTAATCATAACACCAACAGACAAACCATCTGATAAGTCGCTTGAAGCCGAAGCCATCCGAGTGGTGCAAACAATGCCTAAATGGGAAGCGGGCGAATCGGCAGGTAAGAAAGTCAACGTGGGTTATACCTTGCCAGTGAAGTTTGATTTGAAATAAAAGACTTAAAATATCGTGGAGTGTTTTAATCAACCATAAAGCTCATAATGAATCTGAGATTTATCATACCCCAAATCAACCAATAATTTAGCCACTACATCATCAATCATATTTGACCAACCACAGATGTAAAAATCCACATCCGATCGTTTTTCATGGTATTCATGTTTATAAATTTCGTGGACGTAGCCTTTCCAACCTTTCCAATTCGGCTCACGAGACAGGACGACATCGTATCTAAAGTTGTGTAATTTTTTTTCTAATTCTTCAAACTCAGCGCGGTATAAAATGTCCTTTTCATAGCGCGTTCCGAAAATGAGGTGGATGCTTTTATAAGGTATCTGATGGTTGAAAATATCCCAAATCATGCTTCGAAAAGGCGCAACGCCCGTGCCGGTGCATATAAAAACAAGGTCTCGATTGTCCAAAGGTTGTTTGAGCGTGAATGTACCATCGGGTCCTTTGAATCGGATAGGCGTGCCAATAGCGGCTTCTTCAAAAAAAAACTTAGAGCCACCCGTACTATTCTCAGCTTTGACAATGCAAAATTCTAATTCGCGCCCCCCCTCAGTATTGGGGGCATTGGCAATGCTGTAACTCCGCCACCGCTTGAGCCGCTTGTCTGAAATGGGTAAATCCATCGTGACGAACTGCCCTGCTTCAAAATTAATAGCTTCATCGCCTTGCACTTCTACCCAAAAGCGTTTGGTGGCAGGGGTTTCTGTTTCAATTTTTGTGATATGACTATCATACCATTTCCACATAATTTATTTTCTTTAAATGATTGAATTTCAATTACTTATGAAAATTAAACACATTAATAGTGAAATAGTTTAATTGCCTTACATCACTTCAAATTTTCCATCTTTCACATGAATTGCTCTCTTTTCATCCGCCCGCGTATCAATATCTAAATCGCTGTTTTCCAATCTCAAAACACCGCGCGGACAGACCGCTGAGCAAATACCGCAACCTACGCATGAGGCGCGGACAATGTCTTGCCCCTTCTGAGCATACGCCCGAACATCAATGCCCATTTCGCAATAAGTAGAGCAATTGCCGCAACTGATGCATTGACCGCCATTCGTCGTAATCCTGAATTTTGATTTTTTTCTTTGAAAAATACCTAAAATAGCGGCTTGCGGACATCCGAAACGGCACCATGAACGGCTGCCCAATATTGGATAAAAGCCCGTACCGATGACACCTGAAAAAATAGAACCGATAAAAAAAGCATATGCTTTAGAAAAACCCATTGAAATAGTGCCCAGAAGCGCACCTTGCATATATGAATTTGCCCATAACAATAGAGTCATGACTGTTACAAAAACCAGTACACTGTGAACCATCCAACGCTCAATTTTCCAAGCACTCATACTTTTATCAGATAGGTGTCGGAAAGGATCGCCTACCGTTTCAGCTAAGCCTCCACAACCACACACCCAAGAGCAATACCACCTTTTTCCATAAAAATAGGTCAAAATAGGCACGGCTACGAAAGACATTATGGCGGAGAAAGCTATAAAATACCAACCCCAACCGTGAGAAGATGACTGCACTATCCAATTCACGCCGTCAGGTTTCAAAGGGTCGGTTTTAAGGGGCCAGAAGTAGGTAAAATAATACTCAGGTTCGCTCATCATTTTTAAAAATGACGGTATTAAAAACGCAAAACCCAATTGAAAAAAAGTAACCGATGCCGTGCGAATGAGTTGATACCGATTGTGGCGATATTTCATCGCAAATTTATACCCCATCACTAACACACCAAATGTATAAAGCGAACCATAGACAAACCATTGGTCAGCAGGGATATTTCTGATGAACATACTGAGGGGGTTGAAAAGTTGAATCAAACCCGTCAAATATTCAGGATACCAATATAAAACAATGTAAAAACCCGTCAAAAGTACGCCTATCATCCAGCCAAATATGCCGCGTGCGGTGAGTCCTCGAAACCAAACGCCGTTGTTTTTAATGCCTTCAGGCTTGTTGGCGTATTCTTCGCGAACGAAAATTGCCGTGCCAATAGCCGTGATGCCGAACGCTAAACCCAAATATACTGAGGGGTTGCCTATGACGCTCCCACTTGCCCAAACCACCAATAGCATTAAAATGCCAAGACTTGCTATTGCCAATGCTATTTTTTGAGTCGTTGAGGTATGAATAGGATTGGGGTTGGCTATTGATAAACTATTTTCAGTTTGCATTTTTTTACAATGTTTAATTTCTATAAAATCAATGAGTTATCAAACCATTTTTAAAAATTGAAGAACAGCATTCAAGCCGCGTTTGGTTTTTAGTTGAAGGCTTTTACCCGTTTTTTTATTATAAATTTGAATGATTTCACTTTCATATTCTTTATAAAATTCAGGGTCGAAATTGGCTAATCCTAAATTTTGAAGCACTTTTTCGATAGGTGTTTTCTCTTCAATCCATTTCTCACACACCTCATGGCGATAGCGAACGCCCATGAGATTAAAACCAACTACCCCCTCAGTATTTTTATCAAAAGTGATGCGAATTGATTTTTTACCATCAGAATGTTCCCAATATATAGTGGCTTGATTATCAGCAAGTTGCACTCGAATATCGCCATAGACTTGATATTCGATGTCTAAAAATTTGGCAGAATTGAACCAAATGCCCGGGTTGTATTTCACCTTTTTATTCAAAATATTATAAGCCACCGTTTCGCCCATCATTCTGCCTGTGTACCAAATTGCTTCTATCGGGCGGCGTCCAGACTGAGGGGTCTCAATTTCAGCGCAATCACCAATGGCATAAACGTCGGGCATATTGGTTTCTAAATATTCATTGACAACAATGCCTTTATTGATTTTCAAAGTTGAATTTTTTACAAAATCAACATTCGGAGAAACGCCTACCGTTAAACCCACAAAACCGCAAGCTATTTTTTCACCGTTTTTCATCAAAATAGCATCCACTTTTCCATCATTATTCTCATCTAAAACTTCGTTCAATTCGCTTTCCAATCTCAAATCAATGCCATGTTCGCGGATATGACGATTGACCATTGCGGACTCTTCGGCGGGTAAAATCAAATCCCAAAAGCTTTTTTCACGCACGAGGAAAGTCACTGGAATATGCCTTGAATGAAACATTTCAGCCATTTCAATGCCTATCAAACCACCTCCAACAATGACTGCCCGCTTCAAACCAAGAGCCGAATGTCGTTCCATTGCCTCTACATCTTGCAGATGATATAAGCCATGAACACCATCCAAATCCTGCCCTTTCCAACCGAATTTATTGGATTTAGAACCAAGTGATAATATTAGTTTATCATAATTTACTATGTTTTTATCCTTCAAAATCAATGACTTATGTTCAAAATCAATGCTTTCAACACGACCCCTCAGTAATTGAATGCGATTTTGTTTCCAAAACCAATTTTCATACGGTTGGGTATCCTGCAAGCGCATGTGACCCATATATATGTACATGAGGGCGGTGCGGGAAAAAAAATAATCGCCTTCGTCAGAGATGATCGTTATTTCTACTGTATCGTCGAGTTTGCGAAGCCAACGGGCGGCGGTGATGCCAGCGATGCCGTTGCCAATAATGGCAATTTTCATTTGATTCAAATTTTAAAATTCAGCAGATACTCCAATTTGATAAAAGGGCGTCGAATATACGTTTTTTAATGTAACGAGAAAACTATTATACGCCTGATAATCCGCTGTGATGTGCCAATTTTTTGTAAATTGATACGCTGCACCGATGCCTATTGTTGTAAATTCAGTGCCTTCGCCGTTGGTAATATTGCCTGTATTGGTGTTGTTTTCATTTTTTATTTGATACAATCCGACGAGTCGGGCGTTTGTCCAAAACTGAGGAGTCCATTTATAGCCGATTTCAAAGCCCAATTTTGCTTGATTGGAGTAATTTTTACCCCGTAAAAGATACTGACCAGACACCGTAGCCCAACCGGGTGTAGAGCCAAAGCCCGACGAAACGGCGAGAGTTCCCCAATAATTAAAATCAGCATAGCCAGTAGGTAAATTGATAGCCTCTCGGATGCCCGGCGCCGTTTCAAACTTCGCTTGGGAGATATTCGTCTGATTGGCTATGGGCAGTTCAGCGCCGATGGCGAACGACACGACTGGTATTTTTTTCAAAAGTGCAAATCTCAATTCTATTTGCGGATTGCCGATGCCTGATACAGTTTCAAAATCTTTATAATGTTGAAATTTCAGATACGGGTAATTCAAAATAGCAGTGATGTTTTTATTAATGCCATATTCACCGTAAAAAGTAAGCATCTGTTGGTAAAATTTTCGAGAGCCGCTAGTGAGTTTCCCCTCCACATCATAATATTTATCACTGCTCAAATATGAAACCCCAGCTTTGGCATAGATGCCGCCTTTTTCGCGTGTCCAACCGCTTTGAGCTTGTATGTTTTCAAAGCATAAAAAGCTGATTATCAATAAGATAAGTATATTTTTCATTCTGATTTTTAATTATTTAATAGACTTATTTCAACTCCGCATTCCCAAAAGGGATTTTGGCAGAGCCACACCACACTATAAGGTGTGTAAAATCACTACCCGCAGCCGCACTCATCTTAAAATATTGCTCGCCATCTTTACCGACGGCACTAATAAGCTGAACGGTTGAAGCCGCATAAATAGCCCCTTTGGACATATAAAGCGTGACGGTCCCGGTGTGATAATCGCTTTTAAAATCGCTGCCCAATTTCAAAAAAGGCGTGCCTTTCGTATCCATGCCCAATTGTGCAGTGCCTTTGGTTGGCGTGCCACTTTGAGCCACTAAACTTCCTGTACGTTGGGCGGTGAATGCACCTACGGGCTGGTCGGTAATGGTGGGTGTAGTCGTTGGCGTTGTAGCATCTTTTTTACAACTTGCTAATCCGATGATGGATAAAAGGGCGATAAATAAAATGTTCTTTTTCATAATTTTTTAATTTTAATTAAACATGAAATTTTTAATTGAATTGATAATACAAATATCTCTACAATATATCACACAAATATCACACACTGTTTGTTTTAAAAAGTGTTTAAAAATAAAAAAAAGTCTGACCCCTCAGTATGGTTCAGACTTTCTATTAAATTAAGTGACTGCAAAAGAGGTTTTACCCTCCTTTAATATGAACTTACTAAGACTCCCAAGTAATGCGAATAATGGGTTGAAAATGCCGTTAGGCATGGCATATCGGTAGAAAACAAATCAAAAGCACGGTCAAGTGGCGTAGCCACGATATATTTATAGTTAAATATATCGTCCCTCTGGGACTTACAACAGATTTTTAGCCACTTTCTACCAATATCATATGCCTAACGGCATTTTCAATCCATTATTCGCATAAGTAGTAAATTTTGAGGCGATATCACGAAGTTCTAAATCGTTTATCACAGAATTATCACGCTGTTAAGAATCGAAATACACATTACACATATTTTTATGACACATAGTTTTTGTCATTCAGCAGGAATCTCTTTTTACCTTTACAAATGCACAAAAGAGATTCCTGCTGAATGACAAAAACTATGTGTCCTATGTTAACTATGTGTCATAAAAATATTATCAGCTTATATGTTAAATGTCCCAAAGAAGAATTTCATAAAAAATATGCTTTTCCCTTGCATTTCGTCCAATCAATCCTTTTTTCGACAAAAATTTTATGGGTAGATACTGAGCAATAGGCGTTTGTTGTAACTTTCCATTTTATGAAAATCTTAATCAAATCCAGTCGAAAATGAAAAAACTCTTACTGTTCCTTTTGGCGATACCCTTGAGTATCTCTTCACTTTTTAGTCAAAAAATAGACCTTGAGCCTTGGAAAGCCATCAAACCGCGCAGCATCGGACCCGCTTCAATGAGCGGACGCGTTACGGCTATTGATGTGGACTTGAAAAATGACATTATTTATGCAGGCTCGGCTTCGGGCGGCTTGTGGAAATCTCAATCGGGCGGCATTGCTTGGACACCCATTTTTGATAAAGAAAGCACGCAAAGTATTGGTGCCGTAGCCGTCAATCAAAATAATACGGCTGAAATATGGGCAGGCACGGGCGAAGGCAATCCGCGCAACTCTCAAAACTTCGGTGAGGGTATTTTTAAATCCAACGACGGTGGTAAAACGTGGAAAAATATGGGTTTGAAAGCATCCAAAGCCATTCATCGCATTATTATCAATCCCAATAATTCAGATATTGTCTATGCAGGTGTCATTGGTTCTGCCTTTGGACCCAATGAAGATAGAGGCGTTTTCAAGACAATGGATGGCGGTAAAACTTGGAAAAAAGTTTTATACATCAACAATGAAACAGGCTGTGCCGATTTAATTGTTGATCCCTCCAATCCGAATAAATTAATAGCGGCTATGTGGGAATATGGTCGTAAACCTTGGACTTTCAACTCCGGCGGCAAGGGTTCGGGCATTCATGTCACGTATGATGGCGGTGAAACTTGGACTAAAATCTCAGATAAAGATGGCTTGCCCAAAGGTGAATTAGGGCGTTGCGGCTTGGCGATTTGTCGCAGCAAACCCAACGTTGTATATGCCTTGGTGGAAGCAAAAGAAAATGCTATTTATCGTTCAGATGATGGCGGTGCGAAGTGGCGTAAAGTCGGTGAAAACGGCGATAGACCATTTTATTATGCCGAAATTGCTTGCGACCCGAAGAATGAAAATCGTCTTTATAATATCTACAGCCGTGTGAGTGTCAGCGAAGATGGCGGCAAATCATGGCGTGAGCTTTTGGATTATAACCACGTACATCCCGATCATCATGCTTGGTGGATTCACCCCGAGAACCCTCAGTATATGATAGATGGCAACGATGGTGGTATCGCTTTTACGCATGACTATGGTGTTAATTGGCAATTTGCAGCTAATTTACCTTTGGGTCAGTTCTACCATGTGAATGTGGACAATGAGATTCCATACAATGTCTATGGGGGTTTGCAGGATAATGGTTCTTGGGTCGGTCCTTCAGCAGTTTGGCGTTCGGGCGGTATTCGCAATGCTGATTGGCAGGAGTTATACTTCGGCGATGGCTTTGATGTGATGCCGCGCAAGGGCAATAGTCGCTACATTTATGCTATGTCGCAAGGCGGGAACGTGGCATATATTGATAGTAAAACAGGTGCTAATCAATCCATTCAACCGCAGCATCCCGATGGTGTGGAGTTGCGTTACAATTGGAATGCGGCAATGGCACAAGACCCATTTACAGATTGTGGTATTTATTATGCTTCGCAATTTTTACATTATTCAGCAGATTGTGGTCAGACTTGGAAGATGCTTTCACCTGATTTGACGACCAATGATACCTTTAAAATAAACGGTGCCAAACGCACTGGCGGTTTGACGCCCGATGTGACCAATGCTGAAAACCATTGTACGATTCTCGCTATTGCACCGAGTCCAGTTGATAAAAATGTGATATGGGTCGGTACAGACGATGGCAATGTGCAATTGACAACCGATGGCGGCAAAACGTGGAATAATATGGTGTCGAAATTGCCCGGTTGCCCTAAAAATGCTTGGATTCCTCAAATCGAAGTATCAAGTAAGAATGCAGGAGAAGCCTTTGTCATTGCTAATAATTATCGTCAAAATGACTTCAAACCTTATGCTTATCATACAACGGATTATGGTAAAACATGGGAAAGTATTGTAACGGATAATCAAGTGGGCAGCTATACTTTGTGCATCGTTCAAGACCCTGTCGAGCCTAATTTATGGTTTCTCGGAACAGATGTAGGCTTATATTTTACCATTGATGCGGGTAAAAATTGGACAAAATGGATGAACGATTACCCCTCAGTACCGACGATGGATTTGAAGATTCACCCGCGTGATGGCGACCTCGTGATTGGTACTTTCGGACGGGCGTTTTGGATTTTGGATGATATTCGTCCTTTTAGAGAATTAGCTAAAACGAAAGGTGATGTATTAAATAAAAAATTAAAAGTATTTGAACCTGCGGATGCTTATTTAGCCAATACACGCAGTTTTCAAGGTGAGCGGTTTCAAGCGGATGCGGTTTATGAAGGTAAAAATAAAGCACCGATTGCAATGCTGACGATTTGGAATAAACCAAAAGTGGCGGATAAAACTGAAAAGAAAGAAGAAAAAGCAACCGATAAAAAGGAAGCTAAACCAACGGATAAAAAAGACGTGAAACCCGCTGATGATAAAGCCAAAATCGTCATTTTTACTGAGGGGGGTGATACAGTTCGGAATTATTCTGTCAAACTCGACTCCAATATGAGCCGCATTAATTGGCCCCTCAATCGCAATGGTGGTCGCTTTCCATCTTGGACCGAAGGTAGTGGCGAAGGATTTAGAGGCGGCGGTGCTGCTGCTGCTGCTGCTGCTGGTGATGATAACGATCCTCCGGGCTCAGGTGGAGCAGTGCTGCCGGGTCGGTATAAATTTGTGGTTTCATTCAATGGCGAAAGAGATTCAACTTATGTCAACGTCAAACTTGATCCGCGTTCAGAAGTGACCATGAAAGATTTAACAGAAAAAGATGCTGTGATGAGCGAATTTAGAAAACTGATTGACAAATCTACTCAAGCATTTAACCGCTTGAAAGAAGCCGATAAAACGGTCGGTTTAGTAGAGGCTCAATTGGCTCCTTCAGCCCCTGATTCTGTTAAAAAAGACATGACAAAAATGGGTAAGTCATTGAAAGACAGTATTTTAACCATTCAAAAAATGTTTATGGCACCACGTGACGCAAAGGGTATTGTCCGCACTTCCGATGCCTTAATGGATGATGTATTCAAGGCAATGCAATTGCTCGGTTCAAGCCCCGGCAAGCCACAAGGCAATGCTATGATAGCGTTGAATCTCGCCAAAAAGCATGTTGGGGAGGTGTTGAGCAAAGTCAATACATTTTTTGAAACGGATTGGAAAAAATACCAAGACAAAGTGGAATCGGTGAAATATTCCCTCTTTAAAAAGTATGAACCGATTAAGAATGATTAAGACTTGATTTTAGATAGTGAAAAAG
This sequence comes from Saprospiraceae bacterium, assembly GCA_043754475.1. Classification (GTDB taxonomy): domain Bacteria; phylum Bacteroidota; class Bacteroidia; order Chitinophagales; family Saprospiraceae; genus JAAFJT01. The sequence continues at coordinate 15,696 of JAYUUR010000172.1, forward strand.
CAGCCGAATACCCCTCAGTATTCGGCTGCTTTTTTTTAGAGAAAGGTTATTTATTGATGTGAGTTGAGTTTAAGTCTTGATACCTTAGGCGAGCCGTGCTATTTATATATCCTGAAAACTCCGAAGATTTTTCAATGTTTAAATAATGAGTTGAAAAACAGCGTCTAATTGCTGTTTTGAGATGTTATTGTCTTTTTTGAAGGCTTCAA